>JBGSJU010000132.1:0-2680 GCA_041741655.1 Rhodobacterales bacterium | reverse complement strand
ATGTTCTTGATTTCGCAGCGCGTGCCCAGATGCGCGAAATCCTGCGTCGCCTGATATTTCTCGTACTGCCCGGGCCGGCAGACCGACACGTTCACGTCGGCGCGCAGGTTGCCGTTCTGCATGTTGCCGTCGCAGGTGCCGATATAACGCAGGATCTGGCGCATCTTGGCGACATAGGCGGCGGCTTCTTCGGGGCCGCGAATATCGGGGCGCGACACGATTTCCATCAGCGCCACGCCGGTGCGGTTGAAATCGACGAAGGACATCGCCGGGTCCATGTCATGGATCGACTTGCCCGCGTCCTGTTCCAGATGGATCCGTTCGATCCGCACCCGGCGGGCCACACCCGGGCCCATGTCCACGATCACCTCGCCCTCGCCCACGATGGGGTGATACAGTTGCGAAATCTGATAGCCCTGCGGCAGGTCGGGGTAGAAATAATTCTTGCGGTCAAAGGCCGAGGTCAGGTTGATCTGCGCCTTCAAACCCAGCCCGGTGCGCACCGCCTGCGCCACGCAGAATTCGTTGATCACCGGCAACATGCCGGGCATGGCCGCGTCCACGAAACTGACATTGGCGTTGGGTTCGGACCCGAAGGCGGTGGACGCGCCGGAAAACAGCTTGGCGTTGGACGCGACCTGCGCATGGATTTCCATGCCGATCACCAGTTCCCAATCTTGTTTTGCCCCCGCGATCACCTTGGGTTTCGGCGGCTCTGTGATCCGGTCCAGCATGGATTGCGCCCCTTATGACGGTTTGACGCTTTCTAGGGCAGGGGGACGGGGTCGGCAAGTGGGGCGGGCCGTCCGGCACGCGGGGCAAAGCGCCGCCGCCCGGGGTCCGTCCTAAAGTTCCAACTGTTCCACCCACAAGCCGTTGGGTCCGACCCGTATCCGGCCGCCGCGCCGCAGGTCGCGTTCGAAATGACGCCCGATGCAGGCGCGCGCCTGCTGCAGTCCTTGCCGCGCCACGTCCGGCAACCCCGGCAACGGGCGGTCAGGGGATTGACCGGCGATGCCCCAGACCAGCGGATGGATTTCGCGCAGATGCTGGCGCAGGATCCAGTCTAGGTTGTCCGTGATGGCGACGGCGCGGGCGCGGTCCGCGGTGACGTGATAGCGGTCCGCCGCCAGCGTCACGGCGCAATAGGCCGCCAGATGGTTGGTGGTGTGCTGATCGGGGCGCCGGGTCAGGATGTCGGCAAACCCGGCGCGCATGCGGTCGACGTCGATCACCGCCAACACGCCCGGATCGATGGCAAGCGCATCCATCATCATGCAGGCATAGCCGCCGTCGGCGCCCCAGACATCCGACAGGCGCGCGCCGGTGCGGGCGGCTTCAGAGGCCAGCCGGTCATAGGTGCCAAACCAGCGCGGCAGCAGATGATAGCCGTAGGCGCGCAGGTGGCGCGGGTTCTGCGGGTCAAGGTCGATCAGGTCTTCGTAGTCGTCGCTGATCCGGGCCTGCGGCGCATCTGTGGCGGCCAAGAGGGCACAACGCGCCGCGGCAAGCGCGGGGCTGTCTTCCTCGAACGGATCGAACCGGTCGAGGATATCGGCGGCACGGGTGAAATGCGTCTGGAACTCACGCCAGTTCCGCGTCGGGACTTCGGCCCGCCAGCCTTGTCCGCGCCAGGCCCAACCGACATCGATATGCGCTTCGGCGACGATCAAAGCGACGCCGTAATCGCTGGCGTGTTCCTCCAGCACGTCGTCCAGCAGGGCCAAGCCGTTTCTGGGGATATGCGCCGGCAGCAGGCCGGGGTCGGTCAGGGCGGCTTCGATCGGCTGGACCACATCGGTGCGGGCGCCATACGCCAAAAGCGCGGCAAACCCGAGGCCCGAGGCGGTCGCCGCCCGCGCCCGGTCATGGTCGCGGATCAACGTACCCAACTGATCCCACCGGTCCTGACGGACCAGAAACTGGCCGCGGCCGGTCAGTTCGACGCGCTGCCGGTCTTCGTCGGTGGCGTCGTTCGTCGGAATGATCAGGGAGTCTGCGACCCGTGCCGCGAAATGTGCGGCACTGCCGCGGCTGCGCAAACGCGCCAGGGCCTGCGCCGGCAACAGCGTTTTCAGACGCGCAGCAGTCTTGTCGCCAAAAGCGAGCATGGGGTCCATCCACATTGGTTCCATTGCAATTTATGCGGCGTTTCAGGCCAAATCGCGGCGTGGATTGGGAGTTTCAGCGCCGTTTCCGGACGCCTTGCGGGCGCTGTTCCCGCAGTGGCCGCAGTCCGTATTGGCAACCGCAATTGTGCGCATTTCGTGGGGCATCACAGAGGACACATCACCGACCCGAGGCGTCGTATTCAGGCGGGATCATGGCCCGAGGGCCGGGTTTGCTGCGTCAAACAGCAAGGAGTCGCACATGCGGGTAGGGTTCATCGGTCTGGGTAGCGCCGGAGGCGGTCTGGCGGGCACGCTCTTGCGCAATGGCGTCGATCTGACGGTGTGCGATCTGGACGCGGCCTTGGTCGCGGGGTTCGTCGCACGCGGCGCGCGGGGGGGCACCGATGCAGCGGCGCTGATGCGCGATTGCGATACCGTGATCACCTGTTTGCCGTCGCCCGCCGCCAGTGCCGCGGTGCTGGACCAGATGCTGCCTGCGGTCGGCCCCGGCAAGACATGGATCGAGATGTCCACCACGGATGCCACCCGGATCGGCGATCAATGCGCCA
>JBGSJU010000131.1:0-2007 GCA_041741655.1 Rhodobacterales bacterium | reverse complement strand
CGCTGGCGATGGCATCCAGATCGGACGCCGGCGCAATCAGCCGCGCGGCCACGCCGGTGTCTTCGCTTTTCGCCTTCAGCAGCACGCGCAACAGATCCGCCAGCGCGCTGTCGGCGCGCGGGCGATCTTCGCTTTCGACGCGGGGCAAGTCGTCGGGCGGGCAATCCAGACCAGCTTTGACAGCAGCCAGAATGCCATCCGCGATATCGCCGCGCCGGGCCTCGCGCAGCAAAAGCCGCGACCGGTTCAGATCGTCCAGCGTCACCGGCTTGGTCGAGGCCAGTTCCACCAGCGCGTCATCCTTGTAAACCCGCGACCGGGGCACATCCTTCTTCTGGGCATATTCCTCGCGGAACCGCGCCAGTTCGCGCACGATGGCCAGAAAGCGGCCCGATTGCGTGCGGGTGCGGATCTTTTGCCACGCCTCGTCGGGGCGCGTCACATAGGTTTCGGGCGATTGTAGCACCGCCAATTCTTCAGCCACCCATTTGGCGCGGCCATCGCGGGCCAGTTCGGCCGCCAGATATTCGTAAACGCGGCGCAGATGCGTGACATCCGCCAGCGCATAGATCTTTTGCGCATCGGTCAGCGGACGGCGCGACCAGTCGGTGAACCGCGACGTCTTGTCCATCGGCGCCTTGGCGATGCGTTTGACCAGCGTTTCATACCCCACCTGTTCGCCAAACCCGCAGACCATCGCGGCGATCTGGGTGTCGAACAGCGGCGCGGGGATCAGCCCGGCATCGACATAAAAAATCTCCAGATCCTGCCGGGCGGCATGAAACACCTTGACCACGTTCGGGTCCCGGAACAGCGCATACAGCGGCTCCAGTGACAGACCTTCGGCCAACGGATCGACCAGTGCTGCGGTTTCATCCGTCTTGCCGGGCATGGCCAGCTGGATCAGGCACAGTTTGGCGTAATAGGTGCGTTCGCGCAGGAATTCGGTATCGACCGTGACATAGGGATGTTTCGCGGCCTCGGTGCAAAATGCGGCCAAGTCCGCGGTCGTGGTGATCGTACGCATTCGGGTCCATCCCAACGGGGCGCGGCGACAGCACAAGGCCGGGCCGAGCAACGGCAATGGTTTGTCGTAAGCCAATCGCGATCCAAAGAAAAGGCCGGGCCATGCAGGAAAGCCCGCTCGGGACCTTGACCTTGCCACAGCGGCGGATTTGATGCCCTGACCCTGATCCGGAGCCCTGTGATGCCAGCCGACCCCCCGCGTTCATGGCCGATGATAATCGCGCTCGGGATCACGCAGGTCGTGGGCTATGGCACGCTGTATTACAGCTTTGCCGTGCTGGCGCCGATGATTGCCCGGGACCTTGGGCTGGCGTTGACATGGGTCTATGGCGGATTCTCGGCGGCCTTGCTGATCGGCGGCCTTGGCGCGCCCTTTGTCGGTCGCCTGATCGACCGCCACGGGGCGCGGCGGGTGTTGATCGGCGGATCGGTGGTGGCCGCCCTGTCGATGCTCGCGCTGTCGCAGGCGTATGGGCTGATGGGCCTCGCTGCCGGGTTGTTGCTGATCGAGGCAGCGTCGCTGCTGGTGACGTATGATGCGGCCTTTGCCGCCCTGACGCAAAGTTTCGGCCGCGCCCGCGCGCGGCGGGCCATCACAACGATGACCCTGATGGGCGGATTTGCCTCGACGCTGTTCTGGCCCCTCACTGGCTGGCTGATGGCGGCGTTCGGCTGGCGCGAGGCGTTGATGATCTTTGCCGCGCTGCATCTGGTGCTGTGCCTGCCGCTGCACCTGACCCTGCCGCGCCCCAACCTATCCAACCCGCCAGACGATACGCCGGCGAATGTTGCCGCGCCACTGCACCTGCCCCTGCCGCCTGACCAGCACCGCCGCGCCCTGTGGCTGCTGGGGGGCAGTTTCGCGCTGTCGGGGTTTGTCTATGCGGCGGCCACGGCCTGCTGGGTGATCCTGTTGCAGGGCATGGGCCATTCCGCATCGGCCGCGGTGGTCGCCGGCACTCTGATGGGCCCGGCGCAAGT
>JBGSJU010000130.1:0-3297 GCA_041741655.1 Rhodobacterales bacterium | reverse complement strand
CCGGGCGCCGGGCGCGGGGCTGCGGCGAAACCCCTGAAGGAACTTGGCGACCACCCCAAGGGCGGCGCGCTGTCCGTCATGCCGGGGCGCTATGGCGCCTATGTGAAATGGGACAAGGTGAACGCCACCTTGCCCAAGGACATCGCCCCCGAGGACCTGACGCTGGAGGCCGCCATCGCACTGGTCGATGCCAAGGCCGGGACCAAAGGCGGCAGGAAGCCCGCCAAGGCTGCTGCCGCGAAACCCGCCGCCAAACCCGCTGCAAAAGCGAAAACGGCTGCCAAACCGGCTGCAAAGCCGAAAGCTGCGGCCAAGACCAAAGCTGCCACCGCGAAAACCGCGGCCACGGCCACAACCAAGGCTAAGGCGGCCAAGACAAAGGCGGCGCCGAAAAAGGATACCTGAACAGGGGAAATGACATTCGCTCACCGGAATATGATTTCCCAATTCCGCCGCCCCGTTCCAAACCTGCATGGCGCAATCACATTTTCTGAACGCACCAAGGCCAACAAACGCGACCGGCGACAAACCGGCGCGGGCGCAGCAGGACAAGAACCACAACGATGGGACATCGGATGACTTTCACCCAGATCAATCGCCGCGCCCTGCTGGGAGGACTGGCGACAGCGCTGTTCACCCCCGCGCTGCTGCGCGCCCAGATCGCGACGGAAACCGCCACCGATGCCAATGATGTGCCGCTGCAAGGCGTGCGCAACAACGTGTCGGGGTTCTATCAACAGGACTGGCGGACGCATTTCGACAGCCTCGGCGTGGGGGCCATCGTCTGCGACATGGACGCGCGGGCGCTGCATTGCTGGTCGGCGGATGGGGCGGATTACCGGGTCTATCCCACGTCGGTGCCCCGCAGCGAAGATCTGACCAAACGCGGCTACACCCGCATCGTGCGCAAGAAGGAAGGCCCGTCCTGGACCCCGACCGCATCGCAGATGGCGCGTTACCCCGACTGGAAACCGATCCCTGCCGGCCCCGAAAACCCGTTGGGCACCCACGCGATGTATCTCGACTGGCCCGCCTACCTGATCCACGGCACGCATGACACCCGCAAGATCGGCCGCAGATCCTCGGATGGCTGCATCGGGCTTTACAACGAGAAGATTGCCGAACTGTTCGCCATCGCGCCGATCGGCACGCAGGTCCGGCTGATCTGACCCCCGTCCCTCCGGGCCTTCGTTGACACTGGCACCCCGCTGCGACAAAACGGCTGCGAGAGTTTCAGGGGGACCACCATGAAAAAGGTTTACGGCTCGGCGCAGGCGGCACTGGATGGGCTGCTGCACGACGGGATGCTGATTGCCGCCGGGGGCTTTGGCCTCAGCGGCATTCCGGAACTGCTGCTGGCCGCGATCCGCGATGCCGGCACGCAGAACCTGACATTTGCATCCAACAACGCAGGCGTCGATGATTTCGGCATCGGCATCCTGTTGCAGACCCGGCAGGTGAAAAAGATGATCTCGTCCTACGTCGGCGAAAACGCCGAATTCATGCGCCAGTATCTGGCCGGCGAGCTGGAGATCGAATTCAACCCGCAGGGCACGCTGGCCGAACGGATGCGCGCGGCGGGCGCGGGCATCCCCGGTTTCTACACCAAGACCGGCGTGGGCACCGTGATTGCCGAGGGCAAGGAACACAAGGATTTCAACGGCCAGACCTATATCCTTGAAACCGGGATCTTTGCCGACCTGTCGATCATCAAGGCGTGGAAGGCCGACACCACCGGCAATCTGGTGTTCCGCAAGACCGCGCGCAATTTCAATGTGCCCGCCGGCATGTGCGGCCGCGTTTGCGTGGCCGAGGTGGAAGAAATTGTGCAACCCGGCCAGCTTGACCCCGACACCATCCACCTGCCCAGCATCTACGTGCACCGCATCGTGCAGGGCGACCACGAAAAGCGCATCGAACAGCGCACCACGCGCAAGAGGGGGTAGAAAATGTTCCTAAACCTTGATGATTTCTCAGTGAGCGAAATCGATTTTATCATCAGTCTAGCTCAGGAACGGGCCGCTAAGGTTCTGGATACAAAAGACCCAATCGTGATTTCAAATATCGCACACACTATCGCAACGCTAGAGCTCGCGCGTGCTGTACAACAAGGCCACGCGAAAACCCGCGAGGGACTAGACTACGTTATTGAAGCCTTGCAAGGGGATAATTGATGCCTTGGGACCGCAACCAGATGGCCGCACGGGCGGCGCAGGAACTGAAGGACGGGATGTATGTCAATCTGGGCATTGGCATCCCCACCCTGGTGTCGAACTACATTCCCGAGGGCATCACCGTCACGCTGCAATCGGAAAACGGCATGCTGGGCATGGGTCCGTTTCCCTTTGAGGGCGACGAGGATCCCGACCTGATCAACGCCGGCAAGCAGACGATCACCGAACTGCCCCATTCCGCCTATTTCGATTCGGCCACATCCTTTGCCATGATCCGCGGCGGCAAGATCGCCATGGCGATTCTGGGCGCGATGGAGGTGTCGGAAGACGGCGATCTGGCGAACTGGATGATCCCCGGCAAGCTTGTCAAGGGCATGGGCGGCGCGATGGATCTGGTCGCGGGCGTGGGCCGCGTGATCGTGGTGATGGACCATACCAACAAGGCGGGCGAATCAAAGGTGCTGCCCGCCTGCACCCTGCCGCTGACCGGAAAGGCCGTGGTGGACCTGATCATCTCGAACCTCGGGGTGCTGGAAGTGGTCAAGGGCGGGCTGAAGATCGTCGAACTGGCCGATGGCGTGTCGGACGCAGAATTGCGCGCTGCGACGCTGGCCAAGATCGTCAACTGATACAGCGACCAAGGCCCGCCGCAGCCGTGCGCGGGCCTTTGCGCGCCCTCAGCCCCCCGTCAGGTTGAACACGCAGCCATCCGACACCAGTTCGGGCGGCGTGCGGCACAGGTTCTTGGCCACCGCAAAGGCCGCCAGCACCTTGGGCACATAATCGCGGGTTTCGGCATAGGGCGGCACGCCCTTGTGTTTCTTCACTGCGTTCTCGCCGGCGTTGTAACCCGCCAGCGCCAGGATCGGATCGCCACCGAATTCCTTCAACAGCCAATCCAGATAGGCTACACCGCCCTTGATGTTCTGGCTGGCATCCAGCGCGTTCGTCACGCCGAACCTGTCCGCGGTCGCCGGGATCAGTTGCATCAGCCCCTCGGCCCCCGCCCCGGACACCGCATCCACCCGACCGCCCGATTCCACCGCAATCACCGCCAAGGCCAGCGCGGGCGACACCCGGGTGCCGATGGTTTGCGCCAGCAGGTCGGATTGCCGCGCGCGGG
>JBGSJU010000129.1:0-1721 GCA_041741655.1 Rhodobacterales bacterium | reverse complement strand
TCGATCATCGGGGTGCTGGCGCTGGGATACCTGTATTTCCGGCTGTCGGGCGGCGGCGCGGCGCTGGCGGCGATCGGCCTGATTTCCTTTGCCGGGGTGGCGCAATTCCTGCCCGCGATGCTGGGCGGCATCTTCTGGCGCGGCGCGACACGGTCGGGCGCGTTGACCGGTCTCAGCCTCGGGTTCCTGATCTGGCTATATAGCCTTCTGTTGCCCTCCTTCGGGGCGGGTGTCATGCCCGAGGCCATCATGCAGAACGGCCTGTTCGGTCTGGACTGGCTGCGGCCCCGCGCGCTGTTCGGCATCGATGGGCTTGACCCGCTGGTGCATGCGATCCTGTGGTCGCTGGGCCTGAACACGGTCGCCTTCGTGGGGGTGTCGCTGGCCAGTTTCCCCTCGCCGCTGGAACGGTTGCAGGGCGCGCAATTCGTCAACGTGTTCCAGCATTCGCAGGCGACCCAAGGCTGGTCCGGCGGTCTGGCCCAGACAGAGGACCTGATGGCGATGGCGCAGCGCATCCTTGGCCCCGCCACGGCGCAGGATTTCTTTCAGGCCGAAGCGGCCCGGCAGGGACTGCCGGGCTATCTGCCCGAACCCACGCCCGATTTCCTGCAACGGCTGGAACGCGAATTGTCTGGATCGGTCGGTGCCGCGACCGCGCATGCCATGGTGGCCCAGTCGATGGGCCGGGCCATGGTCTCGGTGGATGACCTGATGCGCGTTGCCGATGAAACCCAGCAGATGATGGAATATCAAAGCCAGCTGGAAGCGAAATCCACCGAACTGGCCCGCACCGCCCGGCAGTTGCGGGCGGCGAATGAAACCCTGACCCAGATCTCGGTGCAAAAGGATGCGTTCCTGTCGCAGATCAGCCATGAGTTGCGCACGCCCATGACCTCGATCCGGGCGTTTTCCGAGATCCTGCGCGAAACGGCGAGCATGGACGAAGCCGCACGGCAGAAATATGCCGGCATCATCCATTCCGAGGCGATCCGCCTGACCCGGCTGCTGGATGATCTTCTGGACCTGTCAGTGCTGGAACATGGGCAGGTCAGCCTGAATGTGCGCGAAGGCCTGCTGTCGGATGTGATCGATCAGGCCATCGCAGCCGCGACCGCCACCGGGGCCAGCCTGACCATCCACCGCAATCCGCTTGCGGCCGCCATCACCCTGCGCACCGATCTGGACCGGTTGGTGCAGGTGTTCATCAACCTGATCGCGAACGCGCAGAAATATTGCGATGCGCCGCGACCGGACCTGACCATCGCCGCCAGTGTCCGGCATGGCCGCGCCGTGGTGGATTTCATCGACAACGGCAAGGGCGTCCCGCGCGACCAACAGGAAATGATCTTTCAGAAATTCGCCCGCGTCAGCGATCAAAAGGCCGGCGGGGCGGGGTTGGGGCTGGCGATCTGCCGCGAGATCATGGCGCGTCTGGGCGGCACGATCGACTATCTGCCGGGGCAGGGCGGGGCCGCGTTTCGCGTGACGCTGCCCTTGCGGGTGCCCGACGCGGCTGGCGACATCGCGCAGGCGGTCTAGTGCGAATTTTGCGCCAGCCGATGCCGTGGGCCGGGAGGGTCTTCAGGTTCTGGTAATGTTGACCGCCTAGACTGGTCAGCAACGGTGACTTGGGGACGGCGCAGTGGTCATGACGGCAACGCTTGGCAAGGATGTGCTGCGCCGCAAGGCCTCGGGCGGGCGCGCCGCGCACGAGGCGC
>JBGSJU010000128.1:0-2834 GCA_041741655.1 Rhodobacterales bacterium | reverse complement strand
CTGTGCGACAGGCGCAGGGGCGGCTGGCGCGGTCGCCGCAGCGATCACAGCCGTTTCCAGCGGGGCCATCAACGCGGCAGCCAGCACTGGCGGGCGTACAACGTCGGGCGGGGTCTGATCCGCAGCCTCTATCGGAGCCGCGGCCTTTGGCGTCTCCGTATTCTGGGCCGTCTCGGTGACGTTCGAGGTTTCATCCGGGGCCGGCGTGGGGTTGCCCACCGCTTCGGCCAGCGCCTTCTGGATATCGTCGCCCATGGCCAGCAGCGCGGGGGCGGGTTCCGCCGGCGCCGCACCCGGCCGGGTCTGTGGCCGCAGGCTGGCTTTCACTGCGCCGGACAACCGGATCGTCTTGCCTTTTGCACCGGCGGCGGGGCGAGGCAAAGGGGCGATCTCGACATCGGCTTCGGCGACCAGCGCCGCAGACGGGGCCTTCGGTTTGTTCAGCGGCGACTTGCCCGTCGACCGTTTGAAGCCAAGGTCAAGCAATTCAGCCACCTTGGCATTGCGCGACGCGCCCGATCTGCCGCCGAACACGGTGGCGATGATCCGTTCGTTGCCCCGTTGCGCCGATGCGACAAGGTTATAGCCCGCCGCGCGGGTATAGCCGGTCTTGATCCCGTCCGCGCCCGCATAGCTGTCCAGCAGCCGCCGGTTGGTGTTGGACACCGTACCCATGCCCGCATCCGCGGTCCGGCGCTGGAAGATGCTGTAATATGCGGGATAATCGTAGATCAGGTGCCGGCCCAGCGTCGTCATGTCGCGCGCGCTGGACAGATGCCCATCCGCTGTCAGTCCATTGGCATTCTTGAAGGTGGTCTTGGTCATGCCCATGGCGCGGGCGGTGCGGGTCATGCGGGTGGCAAAGGCAGCCTCGGATCCGGAAATCGCCTCGCCGATGGCGGTCGCGGCATCATTGGCGGATTTCACCGCCGCGGCGCGAATCAGATAGCGCAGCTTGATGGTCTGCCCCGCCTTCAAGCCCAGTTTCGACGGCGGTTCCGCCGCGGCATTGGCGGAAATGCGCACCGGCGTATCCAGCGAAATCTCACCGCGTTCGATGGCCTGAAACGCGATGTACAGCGTCATCATCTTGGTCAGGGATGCCGGATGCAGCCGGGCATCGGCGTTTGTTTCATGCAGCACGGCGCCGCTGCGGGCATCAATGACCAGGGCGGCATAGGGTGTCGCCAACGCCGTCAGTGGCAGGATGACCAGCATCCACACCACACTGAATATCAATAGCCCAAACTGGACCGGTTTTTGCCGAACCCTTGCGATCACTGCCTTGCCCGCCTCGATTGCCGCCGGTTTTCCCGATCAGGCCTATTGATTTGCGGTGATGCTAACACATCAACTGTATCGGATAAAGCCGCAGATTTAATAGAATTCCTGGTTTCGCACAAATGCCTGACCGCAGATCTGGTGTGTCAGACCGTGCGCGCCCCGAAACCTGCGATTGTGGCAGCAATGTGGCGTCAGACCGGGGGCCACTGCGGCGCGCGGCTCAGCCGATCTGCCGCAACAGCGCAGCGAGGTCGCCCAGATGCGGCAGCACATGAAAACGCGGGCTGTCGGGCGGATCGGCCCGTTCCATATCCCAGATCAGATCCTGCGGCACATGCACGCCCCAGCCACCGGCCTGCACCATGGGCACCACGTCGGATTTCAGCGAATTGCCCACCATCATGCCGCGCGCCGCCCCGTCGCCATGCCGGGCAAAGATCGCGGCATAGGTTTCGGTGCGCTTGTCCGACACGATTTCCACGCCATGAAACAGGTCCCCCAGCCCGGATTGCGCCAGCTTGCGTTCCTGATCCAGCAAGTCGCCCTTGGTGATCAGGATCACGCGATGCGTGGCGGCCACCTCGACCACGGCCTCGCGCGCATGCGGCAGCAATTCGATCGGGTGCCGCAGCATGTCCTGCCCTGCGGCGATCAGGTCGGCAATGATGCGCGCTGGCACCCGTTCGTCCGTCACCTCGATGGCGGTTTCGATCATCGACAGCACGAAACCCTTGATGCCGAACCCGTAATGGCCAAGGTTGCGCCGTTCCGCCGCCGCCAGCCGTTGCATCAGGTCCGCGCCATCGGCATAAGGTGCCAGCATTTCGGCAAAGCGCGCCTGCGTGCCCTGAAAGAACCGTTCGTTGTGCCACAGCGTGTCGTCGGCGTCGAAACCGACTGCGGTGATTGCCGTCCCGTTTGTGCGCATGACCTGCCGTCCCTCTTTCCTCAGGCTGTGCCAAGGTTATATAAGGCACTTGATCACGCGCCCCCGCATCAGCAGATCCGAGTCTCACACCGCGATGACCATGACGCCTATGACCCTTGCCGGCAAGACGGATGACGGCACCGATGCTTCGGTGGTGGTCCAGACGCGCCCGGAAACCCGCCGCCCGCCGTTGTACAAGGTGCTGTTGCTGAACGACGATTATACGCCGATGGAATTCGTCGTGCATGTTCTGGAACGGTTCTTCGGCATGAACCACGCCCAGGCCGTGGAAATCATGTTGACCGTGCACAAGAAGGGGCTGGCGGTTGTCGGCGTGTTCAGCCACGAGATCGCGGAGACCAAGGTGACGCAGGTGATGGATTTCGCCCGACGTCACCAGCACCCGCTGCAATGCACGATGGAAAAGGAATAGGACGCGTGTCGCGTCCGCACCTGCCATGACCCAAACCCGCCTGACCCTTGCCCGCGATGCCGGGCTGCTGCCGCCCGGACTATGCGTGCTGGGCGTTCCGGATGGCATCGCGGCGCTGGACGGTCTTGATGCAACGTTCGTCACGCCCTCGGCCGCCGATCATGCCCGGCTGGGGCTGACGGCGCGGCG
>JBGSJU010000127.1:0-2275 GCA_041741655.1 Rhodobacterales bacterium | reverse complement strand
GATGTGCTGGGCCTGCATTTCTTCAGCCCCGCCCATGTCATGCGCCTCTTGGAAATCGTGCGCGGGGCCGCAACGGCCCCCGATGTGCTGGCGACCGGCTTTGCGCTGGCGAAGCGGCTGGGCAAGGTCGGCGTGCTGGCGCAGGTCTGCGACGGCTTCATCGGCAACCGCATCCTTGCGCATTATTCCCGTTGCGCTGCCTATCTGGTGCTGGATGGCGCGTCCCCGCAACAGGTGGATGCCGCGCTGGAAGGCTTCGGTTTCGCCATGGGCCCGCACAAGGTGGGCGATCTGGCGGGGCTGGACATCGGCTGGATGACCCGCAAACGCAAGGCGGCGGACCGCGACCCCACAGAACGTTACGCCGGTGACGTCGCTGACCGCATCTGCGAACAGGGCTGGTTCGGGCGCAAGACCGGCAAGGGATATTACATTTATGACGGCGGCGCGACCCTGCCCAACCCGGCGGTGGACGCTATCATCGCGCAGGTGCGCGCGGACCACGGCATCACGCCGCGCGCCTTTACCGATCAGGACATCGTGGACCGTTACATGACGGCGATGATTTCCGAGGCCGCGCGTGTGGTGGCCGACGGCACCGCGCGTCGCCCGCTGGACGTGGATATGGTGTTCCTGTTCGGTTACGGTTTCCCGCGCCATCGCGGCGGGCCGTTACATTACGCAGATACCGTTGGGGCAAAGACGCTGGTGGACCGCATCACCGCCTACGCGAAAGATGACCCGCAATACTGGCAGGTACCGCCCATTCTGGCCCGTATGGCCGAAACCGGCGGCACCTTTGCCGACCTTAACAAGGAGGCCTGAGAGATGGACCTGAACTATTCCCCCGAGGATCTGGCCTTTCAGGCCGAGGTGCGCGGCTTTCTGGCCGATAACCTGCCCAAGGATATCAGTGACGCCGTGCGCCACGGCGACGAGGTCGGCAAGGAAATGTCCGAACGCTGGCACGCGATCCTGAATTCCAAGGGCTGGCTGGCCGCGACATGGCCGGTCGAGTTTGGCGGGCCGGGCTGGACCCCGGTGCAAAAGCACATCTTCGAAGAAGAATGCTGCCGCGCCTATGCGCCGCGCATCGTGCCCTTTGGCCTGAACATGCTGGGTCCGGTGTTGCAGAAATTCGGCACCAAGGCGCAGCAGGACCATTACCTGCCACGCATCCTATCGGGCGAGGATTGGTGGTGCCAGGGCTATTCCGAACCGGGCGCGGGGTCGGACCTTGCATCCTTGAAAACCCGCGCCGTGCGGGACGGCGATGAATGGGTGATCAACGGCCAGAAAACCTGGACCACGCTGGGCCAGCACGCCAACAAGATCTTCTGCCTGTGTCGCACCAACCCGGATGCGAAACAGCAGGAAGGGATTTCGTTCATCCTCGTCGATCTGGACACCCCCGGGATCGAAATGCGCCCGATCCGCCTGATCGAAGGCGGGCACGAGGTGAACGAGGTGTTTTTCACCGATGTCCGCGTGCCTTACGGCAATCTGGTGGGCGAGGTGGACAAGGGCTGGACCATCGCGAAATACCTGCTGTCGCACGAACGCACCGGCATCGCGGGCGTCGGTTTTTCCATGCAAAGCCTTGAAGAGGTCAAGGCGCTGTCCCGCCGTATCCGCCGCAATGGCCGCCCGCTGGCCGAAGACCCGCTGTTCGCCGCCCGCATCGCGCGGGCCGAAATCGATCTGGAAGCAATGAAGATCACCAACCTGCGCATGCTGTTCAAGGCGCAGGAACAGGGCGCGCCGGGGCCGGAAACCTCGATCCTCAAGATCAAGGGCACCGTGATCCATCAGGAATTGAAGGATATCGCGCGCCGCGCGCTGGGTCCGATGGCCGCGCCCTTTCCCGGCCATGTCACCGAGGGCAACATGCTGTTCGGCCCCGATGACACCGAGATGAACGCGGCGAAATATTTCAACAACCGCAAGACCTCGATCTTTGGCGGATCCAACGAAATTCAGCGCAACATCCTGACCAAAGCGGCATTGGACCTGTAATCATGGACTTCAACCTGACCGAAGACCGCCGCATGATGGCGGACAGCCTGACGCGCTATCTGGCCGAGCAATACCCCGTCACGCACCGGATGAAGATCGCCTATACCCTGCCCTGCCATGACGCCGCGAAATGGGGCGAATTGGCCGAACTGGGCGTGCTGGGCGCGCTGGTGCCGGAATCTGCGGGCGGTTTCGGCGGCACAGGCGCCGATATCGCCGTGGTGTTCGAGGCGCTGGGGCGCGTCCTGTGCCCCGAACC
>JBGSJU010000126.1:0-2207 GCA_041741655.1 Rhodobacterales bacterium | reverse complement strand
GGTGGTCGTGCCGGGATCGACCGCCGAGGTGGCCACCGTGCTGGCCACCTGCAATGTGGCGCGCGTTGGCGTGGTGCCCTATTCGGGGGGGACCGGTCTGGTGGGCGGACAGATCATGCCCGATGGCGCCGGGGCGGTGGTGTTGTCACTGGAACGCATGGCGGCGGTGCGCGGGGTTTATCCGGCTGAAAACGTGCTGATCGCCGAGGCTGGGTGCATCCTGCAGGATGTGCATACGGCGGCGGAAGCGGTGGACCGGATCTATCCGCTGACCATCGCCTCCAAGGGATCGGCGCGGATCGGCGGCTTGCTGGGGACCAATGCGGGCGGGGTCAACGTGTTGCGCTATGGTAATGCGCGCGATCTGTGTCTGGGGCTGGAGGTGGTGCTGGCGGATGGCCGGGTCTGGCACGGGCTGTCGCGGCTGCGCAAGGACAACACCGGCTATGACCTGCGCAACCTGATGATCGGGTCGGAAGGCACGCTGGGCGTGATCACGGCGGCCTCGCTGAAACTGGCGCCGCGCCCGGCGGGCGAGGGCACAGCGCTGATGGTGGTGCCGTCACCCGCCGCGGCGCTGGACCTGTTGGCGTTGGTACGCGACCAGTTGGGCGAGGGGATCAGCGCGTTCGAATTGATGGCGGGGATGGGGTTTCGGTTTCTGGCGGACAGGCTGCCTGACCTGCGGCGGCCATTCGACGATCCGCCCGACTGGTTCGTGCTGATCGACGTGGGGCTGGCGCGCGGGCTGGACCCGGCGGCGGCGCTGGAGGCGTTGTTCGAGGCGGGACTGCAGGCCGGGCTGGTGTCGGACGGCCTGATTGCGGCATCCGAGGCACAGCGCCACGCGTTCTGGGAGGTGCGCGAGCAGATCCCCGAAGCCAACCGCCGCATCGGATCGATCAGTTCGCATGACATCTCGGTGCCGCTGGGCGCGGTGCCGGAATTCATCGCGCGGGCGGATGCGCATTTCGCCTCGGTCGGCCCGGCGATGGGCGGGCTGCGTATCAATTGTTTCGGCCATCTGGGCGACGGCAACCTGCATTACAACGTCTTTCCGGCCGAGGGCCGGCCGAAATCCGACTACGTGCAGCACCGCGACGCGATCCAGCGTGCGGTGCATGACATCTGCCATGCGCTGGGCGGGTCGCATTCGGCGGAACATGGCATCGGGCGGCTGAAGGTGGCGGACCTTGTGCATTATGGCGACCCGGTCAAGATCGCGCTGATGCGGGACCTGAAGGCGTTGTTTGATCCGGCGGGCATCCTGAACCCCGGCGCGGTGCTGGGGTGAGCGCGGAGGGGGGCGCTGCCCTCCGGCTTCGCCGTCCCCCGGGATATTTTTGAACCAGAGAAGGAGCGGGCGGTGCAGGAAGCGGTGATTGGGGTGATCGGTGGGTCGGGCGTCTATGACATCGACGGGCTGGCGCGGGCGGAATGGGTCACGGTGGCCACGCCCTGGGGGGCGCCGTCGGATCAGGTGCTAGTGGGTGTGCTGGCGGGCGTGCAGATGGCCTTTTTGCCGCGCCATGGCCGGGGACATGTGCACAGCCCGTCCTCGGTGCCGTATCGGGCCAATATCGACGCTCTGAAACGGTTGGGGGTGACGGATGTGATTTCGGTGTCGGCCGTCGGGTCGTTCCGCGCCGACATGGCACCGGGGCATTTCGTGGTGGTGGACCAGTTCATCGACCGGACCTTTGCGCGCGAGAAGTCGTTCTTTGGCCTCGGCTGCGTTGCGCATGTGTCGGTGGCCACTCCGACCTGTCCGCGCCTGTCGGCGGTTTGTGCTGACGCGGCGGAGGCGGCGGGTGTGACCGTGCATCGCGGCGGTACCTATCTGGCGATGGAAGGCCCGCAGTTTTCCACGCTGGCCGAAAGCCGGATGTACCGCGAGGTCTGGCGCGCCGACGTGATCGGCATGACCAACATGCCCGAGGCGAAACTGGCCCGCGAGGCCGAGCTTTGCTATGCCTCGGTCGCCATGGTGACGGATTACGACAGTTGGCACCCCGACCATGGCGAGGTGGATGTGACCGCGATCATCGCCACCCTGACGGGCAATGCGGGCCATGCGCGGGCGATGGTGGCGGGTTTGCCGGAACGGTTGGGCGGCCTGCGCGCGCCCTGCCCGCATGGCTGTGACCGGGCGTTGGACCATGCGATCATGACCGCGCCGGACAAGCGCGACCCGGCGCTGGTCGCGC
>JBGSJU010000125.1:0-3625 GCA_041741655.1 Rhodobacterales bacterium | reverse complement strand
AGTTCGACGGTTCGGTCGGGTCCCATTTCACCACCATGCCGGCGGCGACCGGATCGGCGGTTTCATCATCCTCGACGTTCACGCCGGTGTTGCCGATGTGCGGGAAGGTGAAGGTGACGACCTGGCCCGCATAGCTGGGGTCGGTCATGATTTCCTGATAGCCGGTCATCGCGGTGTTGAACACCAGTTCCGCCTGCGCCTCGCCGGTCGCGCCAAAGCCGTGACCGAAGAACAGCGTGCCATCGGCCAATGCAAGACAGGCCGTGGGGCGGGGGCGCGAGGTCTGGGGCATGGCGGGTCTCCGGTGCAAATTGTCCGTGTCCTAAGGGCCGCCGACAGGGGGGTCAAGCCTTGGTGACGCTGCGGTGCGGCGGTTGTCACCCGGCGGCGGATCGGCTAGGGTTCCATGCTTGTAGCACAGCAGGGGATCAAGGCTGATGGACATGCGCGAACGCATCAGTGCGGGCCTGAAACAGGCGATGCGGGACAAGGCGGCAGACCGGCTGTCCACGCTGCGCCTGATCACCGCCGCGATCAAGGACCGCGATATCGCGGCCCGCAGCGATGGATCGGAAGAAGGGGTCGGCGAGGGTGATATCCTTGCGATCCTTGGCAAGATGGTGAAGCAACGTCAGGAAAGCGCGCGCGCCTATGAAGAGGGCGGGCGGCTGGATCTGGCCGATCGCGAACGCGCCGAGATCGTGGTGATCGAGGAATTCCTGCCACGCCAGTTGTCGCCGACCGAGGTGACCGCGGCGATCGATGCCGCGGTCGTGTCGCTTGGGGCGGCCTCGATCCGCGACATGGGCCGGGTGATGGCCGAATTGAAGGGCCGCTACACCGGGCAGATGGATTTCGGCGCGGTCGGGCCGATGGTCAAGGACCGGCTCAGCGGCGGCTGACGGTGCCCGGCGCGGGGCGCGGACGATTGGCGCAGGATTGCGCCCTCATGCGTCTGTGCGCACTGTTTGCCCCGTTCGACATATAAATACCTGACTGACAATCGGACCAGCCTCACCGGCGTGATCCGGGACCATCCCGGTCAATTCCGGGGATCGTCCTCTGTTGCATCGCGCGCCCCGCGCAACGCGTCCGCCAGTTCGCCATACAGGCTCTGGCGTTCGGGTTCCGACAGGAAGGCGCCAATTTCCACCCGCCGCCCGTTGCCCGACAGGGTGACATAGAATGGCACCGGTCCACCGTTCTGGTGCATTTCGGCGCGGGCCCAATGGGTATTGCAATCCCAGTCCTGCCGATCACCTTTCGGATTGCGGCGGGTCAGGTGGATGGTGTCGGGTGACAGGGTCAATTCTTCGACAATGTCGCGGTCGCGGTAGCTGCGTTCCAGCGCCCACCACAGGGCCGCGACGGCCAGCATCAGGAACGGCAGCAGACCCCACAGCACCACCGTTCCCAGCAGCGGGAACAGCGGCAGGGTGATCAGTGCGAATGTCGCAAGGATCATCGCGGCAAAGCCTTTTCGGGGCAGGGACCGGTGCGGCCACAAGGTCAGGCAACGGGTGTTCGGGGTATCAGTCCAGGTATAGGGCATGGTCGTTCGGTCTTTCCGGCAGGCCAGAAAATGATACGCGGCTGTCGCTGGGTGTCAAAGCAAAGGCCCCGGATTGCGCCGGGGCCTTGCGTGGAGTCGTCAGGCCGGATCAGTGGGCGTGGCTGCGGTCCCAATCTTCACGCTTGGGCAGCTGCTCGAACGTGTGTTCGGGCGGCGGGCTGGGCAGGGTCCATTCCAGCGTGTCGGCGTATTCGTTCCAGTAGTTGTTGGCGGTGACGCGCGCGCCACGGGTCAGCGACCAGATCATCACCCCGAAGAAGAACACGAAGGACGCGAACGAGATGAACGCACCAATCGACGACCACCAGTTCCAGTAGGCGAACGCCTCGGGGTAGTCGATGTAACGGCGCGGCATGCCCTGACGGCCGAGGAAGTGCTGCGGGAAGAACGTCAGGTTGGACCCGATGAACATCGCCCAGAAGTGCAGCTTGCCGGCCCATTCCGGGTATTGCCGTCCGGTCATCTTGCCGAAGTAGAAATAGATGCCGGCAAAGATGCAGAACACGGCGCCAAGGCTCATCACGTAGTGGAAATGCGCCACCACGTAGTAGGTGTCGTGATAGGCCCGGTCCACGGCCGCCTGGCTAAGGACCACGCCGGTCACGCCGCCAACGGTGAACAGGAACAGGAACCCGAAGGCCCAGAGCATCGGCGTCTTGAACTCGATCGACCCGCCCCACATGGTGGCAATCCACGAGAACACCTTCACGCCGGTCGGCACCGCGATGACCATGGTGGCCAGCATGAAATAGGACTGCTGCGTCAGCGACAGACCCGAGGTGTACATGTGATGCGCCCACACGACAAAGCCCAGCACGCCGATGGCGATGATCGCCCAGACCATCGGCAGGTAGCCGAAGATCGGCTTTCGCGAGAAGGTCGAGATGACGTGGCTGATGATGCCGAACCCGGGCAGGATGATGATGTACACTTCCGGATGGCCGAAGAACCACAGGATGTGCTGGTACAGCACCGGATCGCCGCCGCCCGACGGATCAAAGAACGTGGTGCCGAAATTGCGGTCGGTCAGCAGCATGGTGATGGCGCCCGCCAGCACCGGCAGCGACAAGAGGATCAGCCACGCGGTCACAAAGATCGACCACGCGAACAGCGGCACCTTGAACAGGGTCATCCCCGGGGCGCGCATGTTCAGGAAGGTGGTGATCATGTTGATCGCGCCAAGGATCGACGAGGCGCCCGACACGTGCACGGCAAAGATCGCCAGATCCATCGACATGCCGCCTTCGGTGGTGGACAGCGGCGGATACATCACCCAGCCGACGCCCGAGCCCAGTTGCCCGTTGCCACCCGGCGACAGCAACGAGGCGACACCAAGTGCGGTGCCCGCCACATACAGCCAGTAGGACAGGTTGTTCATGCGCGGGAACGCCATGTCCGGCGCGCCGATCTGCAGCGGCATGAAATAGTTGCCGAACCCGCCAAACAGCGCCGGGATCACCACAAAGAACATCATCAGGATGCCGTGATAGGTGATCAGCACATTCCACAAGTGACCGTTGGGCGTACAATCCGCCGTCGCGGCCGGAATGAACCGCGCCCCTTCGGCACACATGTACTGCACACCGGGTTCCATCAGTTCCATACGCATGTACACGGTGAACGCCACCGAGATCAGGCCGACCACCGCAGAGGTGATCAGATACAGGATCCCGATATCCTTGTGGTTGGTGGACATGAACCAGCGGGTGAAAAAGCCCCGCTCGTCGTGATGTTCGTGCCCGTGGATGGCTGCGTCGGCCATGCTGGTGCCTCCAGTTGATTCCCATTGTCGATGGTCGTGCACAGGGCTTAACCGGAACACGTTACCTTCGTGTTCTAGAATGCCAATGCATGCGGAGCAATGCGAGAATTGATTTGGATCAAACCATTCTGTCGCACCCCGGGGCCTGTTGCGGCCCGCCACGCTAGGGGTTGGACAAGCTGGCTAGGCTGCCATGCAGCGCCGCCGGGTTGCCCAGATCGCGGTCCAGCGCGGCATGGGCCGCTTGCCACAGGACTGTTGCCGCCGTCAACCGGGCATGCCCGGCAGCG
>JBGSJU010000124.1:0-2765 GCA_041741655.1 Rhodobacterales bacterium | reverse complement strand
CTCGGGCGCCAGATGGATCGCCGCCGGTACCTTGCCCGACGCGCCAGACATGCGCCCGTCCGTCACCAGCGCCACCTGCAACCCGCGATCCTGCAGCACCGCCAAAACCGGGGTCAGCGCGTGCAGTTCCGGCATGCCATTGGCGCGCGGACCCTGAAAGCGCAGGATGACAATGACATCTTCGGTGAATTCCCCGGCCTTGAACGCGGCCTTGACCGCGTCCTGCGTGTCGAACACCCGCGCCGGCGCGGTGATGATCTGCCGTTCGGGCGCGATCGCCGAGGTCTTGATCACGGCGCGGCCCAGCGGCCCGCTCAGTTGCACCAGCCCCCCCGAAGGCGAGAACGGCGTGGCAACCGGGCGCAGGATCCGGTCGTTCAGCGACGCCCGCGACCCCTCGTCATACTGCAACTGACCGTCCCGCAGCACCGGGTGCCGGGTGTAATGCGCCAATCCCGGCCCGGCGACGGTGCGCACATCGTCGTGCACCAACCCCGCCGCCAGCAATTCGCCGATCACATAGCCCATACCGCCCGCGGCATGGAAATGGTTCACATCCGCCAGACCATTGGGATATACCCGCGCGATCAGCGGTGTCGCCGCAGAGATATCGGCGAAATCCTGTAAATCCAGCGTGATCCCCGCCGCCCGCGCCATGGCGGGCAGATGCAGCACCAGATTGGTCGATCCCCCCGTGGCCATCAGCCCGACAATGCCGTTGACGAAGGCTCGTTCGTCCAGAATGTCGCAGACCGGGGTGTAATCCGCCCGCGCGGTCAGCCGCAGCACCTGCTGCGCGGCTTCGGCCACCAGCGCGGCGCGCAGGTCGGTGTCGGGCGGCACAAAGGCCGATCCCGGCAGGTGCAGGCCCATGATTTCCATCAGCATCTGGTTCGAGTTCGCCGTACCGTAGAAGGTGCAGGTGCCGACGCCATGATAGCTGGCCATCTCGGCTGCCATCAGCGCGTCGCGGCCAATCTCGCCGGCCGCAAACCGCTGGCGCACCTTGGCTTTTTCGTCATTCGGCAGACCCGATGTCATCGGCCCGGCGGGCACGAAGATGCCGGGCAGGTGGCCAAAGGTGGCCGCGGCGATCACCAGACCCGGCACGATCTTGTCGCAGACCCCCAGATACAGCGCCGCATCGAACACATCATGCGACAGCGCGATGCCTGCTGCCAGCGCGATCACATCGCGGGAAAACAGCGACAGTTCCATGCCGCCCGCCCCTTGCGTGACCCCGTCGCACATCGCGGGCACGCCACCTGCCACCTGCGCCGTGCCCCCGACCTTGCGGGCGGCGTCGCGGATCAGGCGGGGGAAATCCTCCAGCGGGCGATGGGCCGACAACATGTCGTTATAGGCCGTGACGATGCCGATGTTGCCGGTGCTGCCAGTCGCCATGGCATCCTGGTCCGGGCCGGCCCCGGCATAGGCATGCGCAAGGTTGGAACAGGACAGATGTGCGCGCCCCGGCCCGCGGTCACGCGCGCGTGCCATGCGGTCCAGATAGGCGGTGCGACCCGCGCGCGAACGTTCGACGATGCGCGCGGTGACGGCGGCGATGCTTGGGGTAACCATGGCAATTCCTCCGGTGTCGGCATAGCAGAGCGCGCTAGCGCTAACAACACGCGTCGCCCTGCGGCAACGTCGCAGGCGACATCCCGCTCCTGCCATCAGGCGTCGACAGGTCTGGCCAGGATTTCCCCGCATTGGCCAAAATTCAGCCATATTCACCGGCGATTGTTGCGAAATACGTGGGAAATTCCGCAGGAGGATCACCATGACCCCGGTTCGCATCTTCGCCGCCCTTGCCGTTGCCCTGTCCGTGTCGGCCTGCGCGGGTCTGGACACTGCCACACGAAACGCGCCGCTGGAAACGCCGGCGCTGTCCCCGTCCGCCGCGACAGCGACGTTGCCGGCGGTGCGGGTCGTGGATTTTCAGGTGCGCGTGCCGCCGTCGCTGCAAGTGTCGGAAGCCAACCTGTATTACCCCGGCGGCGACATCGTCTGGCGCGGCGATGCCCCCGGCGACCGCCATGCCCAGGTCGCGGCGATTTTCGACACCGCCATGCGCGACGCGATCCCTGCGGTGGATGGCGCCATGCCGGTCATCGCGGACATCGAACTGGTACGGTTCCACGCGCTGACCGAAAAGGCCCGCTATACCGTTGGGGGCGTGCATTCGATCAAGTTCCTGCTGACGCTGAAAGACCCGAATACCGGCACCATCATCGCCGGTCCCCGCCTGATCGAAGCCAGCCTGCGCGCCTATGGCGGGTCCAAGGCCATCGAGGCGGAACGGCGTGGTCTTGGCCAGAAGGTGCGCATCACCCGGCATCTGACGAATGTGATCGCGACGGAACTGGTCCGGCCCGGCACCACGGGCAAGGGGATCACCGACTACGTGGCCGGATTGGAAAACGGGCCGCTGAAGCTCTGACTTTTCATCCGGGCACCTGACGGCTAAGAGGGCGGCATGACGATGTCGCCCCTTGCCGTTGACCGGCCCGTGATCCGCCTGAAACCGAAATCCAATGCCCGCGCGATCCGCTGGGGTGCGCCTTGGGTGTTTGATAACGAACTGGTGCTGGATCGCCGCACCAAGGCGCTGGACCCCGGCAGTATCGCGCTGCTGGAGGATGAGGACCGCGCGCCTTTGGGGGTGGTTGCGGTCAACCCGGCCTCGCGGATCACCGCCCGCATGCTGGACCGCGATCCGGACGCGGTGATCGATCAGGGGTGGTTCGGGGCGCGACTGACCC
>JBGSJU010000123.1:0-1646 GCA_041741655.1 Rhodobacterales bacterium | reverse complement strand
GCGGGCCACCGCCACGCGCTGTTTCTGCCCGCCCGACAGGTTGGCCGGCAGGTAATCCACCCGGTCCGCCAGCCCGACCAGACCCAGGGCATGCACGGCCGCCTGCCGTGCTTCGTCGTCGGACAGGCCGCCATGCACCTGCAAGCCCATCACGACGTTCTGCGTGGCGGTCAGGCTTTCATGCAAATTGTGCGCTTGAAAGATGAAGCCCAGCCGACGCCTGAGCGCGATCAGCCGCGATTCGGCCGCGCCATGCAGGTCCTCGCCCAGCAGAAGAACCGAACCGTCCTGCACCGCGCGCAGGCAGCCGATCAGCGTCAGCACCGTGGTTTTGCCCGACCCGGACGGGCCCATCAGCACGGTGAAACTGCCGCGTTCAAGCGTCAGGTTCACGTCGAACAGCGCCTGTTTGCGCAACTCGCCGGTGCCGAACCAATGGTTCAGGCCCTGCACCTGCACGACGGGATCACGATCCATGGGGCACCTTTCAGAACAGGTCGGCCGGGTCGGCGGCGGCCAACCGGCGGGTTGCGATGGCGCCGGACACCGCCGAAAACACCACGGTTCCCACAAAGACGCTGATCGCCATGAACGGGGTCATTGCCAGCGGCAGGGTGGTGATCTTGCCCATCAGGGTCAGGATCACGGTGCCAACGGCCAGTCCGGGCAGAAAGCCCATGATGCCCAACACCAGCGCCTCTTCGAACACCACGCCCAGAAAGAACCACGGGCCATAGCCCATCGCCTTGAATGTGGCGTATTCGCGCAGATGGTCGGCCACATCGGTAGACAGCACCTGATAGACGATCACGATCCCCACCAGCACCCCGATCAGCACGCCAAAGCCGAAGATGATGCCGGTGGGCCGCCGGGTGGATTGGTATTTCAGATCCTCCGCCGCCGCGTCCTTGAAGCTGCGGATGCGCAGGGTCTGGTCGGAAATCAGCCCCTTCAGGCGTGTCACCACGGCGGGCACATCGGCACCGGCGCGCAGATGCAGCAGGATGTGGTCGGGCGCCGAAGAACTGCGGGCGGGAAACAGCGACAGAAAGGTCTGGTCCGACACCATCATGTAGCCATCGCCGCCAAAGCCGCCACCGCCGGCAAAGGTGGAATAGACCGTCAGGGTCTGGCTTTGGGTTTCGAACGACAACGGCGTCTGCGGGCGGATCGCGGCGGCCTGGTCCCGCGCCAGTCCGCGCGCCAGCCGGTCAAGGATGGCGGAATCCTTGACCTGCAACAGCGCCAGATCCTGTGCAATTTCGGGCGCCAGAAAGCCGGGCTTGGCCGGGTCCACGCCAAAAGTGGTCAGGCTGATGTCCCGTTCGCCGCGGTCCCATGGCACGTTGGCGATGAACAGCCCGATGCCGTCGACCACATCGGGATCGGCCATCGCCTGCAACAGCCATTGCCGCGCGACATTGCCGCCATCGTTCAGCGCGTTGGCGTCGCTGGCCGAAATCATGATGTCGGCCCGGAAGAATTCATAGGGACGCAGGGTGGCCGAGCCCATCGAGGTCATGATCCCCAACTGCACGAACACCAGCACATTGGCAAAGGCCACGCCGGCCAGCGCCGCGGCGAACCGGGTGCGGTTATGCGTCAGTTGCAGCCAGCCGATGGGCAGCCGCCCGAACACGGCCTGC
>JBGSJU010000122.1:0-3856 GCA_041741655.1 Rhodobacterales bacterium | reverse complement strand
GGGATCGCGGGCGTCGGCATGGGGAGCCATTGCCCGCAACGTGGCAATCAGCAGCCAACCCAGCCAAACGCTTGTGCCCTGCCCCAAGGCCCCGACGCGGTTCATCCCGTCGTTCCAGTCGCCGGTGCCGATCAGGGGCATTCCGTTCGCCCCGGTCAGGGCGATGGCTTGATCCAACCCGCGCGCGCAATGTTCAAACAGGTTGGCTGTGGTATCCGATACCTGCGGCAAGAAGAAATCATCCGCGACACCGGGGGCCAGCGGTGCGCCCTCGATGAACGGCACCACTTCGTCCAGCACGGCCCCGTCGCCTGACACCCGCACATATTGTGCCGCCGCAAAGGCCAGCCACACGCGGTCATCCGAAATGCGGGTGCGCACCCCCTGCCCGCTGTGGGGCAGCCACCAATGCTGCACATCGCCTTGCGGAAACTGCCGTGACGCAGCCCGCAGAAGGTGCGCGCGCGTGATTTCGGGGCGCAGGCTGGTCAGTGCCATGCCATCCTGCAACTGATCGCGGAACCCATACGCGCCACTGGCCTGATAGAACCCGGCCCGCGCCCAAAGGCGGCAGGCGATCGTCTGATATAACAGCCAGCCATTCAGCAGGATATCCATGGCCCGGTCCGGCGACGTGACCTGCACTGTTTCCAAAAGCCCAGACCAATGCGCCAGCACCTGATCCAGCATCACCTGCGGGTCGCGGGCGCGGGTGGCCCGGATCAGGTCGCAGGCGGCCTCGGCCGACGCGGCCTGCCCCAGCAGGAAGGTCAAATCGACGGTTTGCCCCGGTCGCAGGGTGATGCGGCGTTGCAAGGCGGCGCAGGCATCCATCGCCGGTCCGCATCGCCCATCTAGGGGGTCCGCCCCCAACGCCGCCGGGGCCGCCATGCCGCCGCGCCCCAGAAACCCGGCCCGATCACAGGTCAGGCTTTCAGCACCGGCAAGATCGGCAAAGGTTACCCGCCCGGCAAAGGCATCGCTGCGGGGGTTATGGGCAAGGATCGCCCCGGTCCCCGCATCGACGCCCGTGATCAGTTGCCCGATCGTGGCACTGCGCGACGGGCCCAACACCAGACTGGCATAGCCGGTTACGGCCAGATGCCGCACCCGGCCCGAGGTATTGACCAGCCGCAGCCGGCTGACCTTGACCGGCGCATCCAGCGGCACGAATTGCAAAAGCTCGGCCGCGATGCCCTGTTCGGCATGCTCAAAGGCCGAGTAGCCAAAGCCATGCCGCGCGGTATAGCGCCCCATGCCGCGGATCGGCAGCGCGGTCGGGGTCCAGCACTGGCCGCTGTCAAGATCCTGCAGATAGAACGCCTCGCCCGCCGGATCGCAGACCGGGTCGTTCGACCATGGCGTGATCTGGTTCTCGCGGCTGTTTTCCGACCACGTGAACCCGCTGCCTTCGGCCGAGACCTGAAACCCGAACGTCGGGTTGGCGATCACGTTGATCCACGGGGCGGGCGTGGTGGCGCCGGCGTCCAGCACGGTGACATAGGCGCGGCCCTGATCGGCAAAACCACCCAGACCGTTGAAAAACTCCAGGTCCGGGATGGGGGGCAGCATGGCTGCGGCCACAGTAGCACGATCCACCGTGGCGACGGGCAGCGTGGCGAAGGGCTGCGTGGCGGGCTTCAGGGTTTCGCGGAACATCGGCAGGACCGGGGGCAGCGGCGTCTCGGCGTCCGTGTCCGGCAACGCATCCAGATGCGCGGCAATGCCACCACGATTGGCCAGCAGCACGACCGCAGCGGTGGCAAACAGCAGGGCGCGCTGCGCGGGGGGCATCAGATCCGTGCGCAGCAGGTGCACCAACCCCTTGCCGGCATGGCCCTCGACCCGGGTGCGGGCCTGCACCGACCGCAGGGCGGCCTCGATCTGCACCTGCAGATCCTGCACATACGACGACGCGCGGTCATTCAGGATCACCAGATCGACCGCAAACTGGCGCATCCGCCAGAAATCCTGTGCCGCCAGCGCCTCGTGCAAGCGCGGCAGGTCGTCGGTTTCGCTGATCACCAGCAGCAGGATCGGCAGATCGCCGGAAATGCCAAGGCCCCAAAGCCGCGACTGCGGACCGGCGCCGGCAAGGATCCGGGCGGACGACGGACGCAACCGCGCATCATGGCAGAACAGCATGCCGCCCAGCCGCTGGAAATCCACCGCGGCCTCTTCGGTCAGGCCGTGATGGCGCAATTGCACCTGCGCCTGGGTCCAGGACAGTGTGAGGGCCCGATCAAAGGCCGACTTGTCGCGGTGGCGGTCCACCAGATCCAGCAGCGCCTCCGGGCTGGCGGCAACCATGGTCCAGAAGGTGATGCGCACCAGACCGCCGGGCGGCACCGTCACACTGCGGCGCAGGCTGAACACCGGGTCAAGAACGGTGCCGATATGGCCACCCAGCGGCGTTGCGGCTTGTGCAGCCGCAGCAAGGGTGCGACCGCGCCCGATAAAGGCAGCGCGGTCGGTTTCAAATTGCAGTGGCGCGATTTCCGCGCCCTCGACCACGGCGATATGGGCGACCCAGACTTCGGGGTCATCATTGCCGCGCCGCCGCCGGGTGGCAATCAGCACGCCCAGTTCCGGCAGGTAATCCGTGACGACGAACAGCTTTGAAAAGGCCGGATGTGCAATGTCGGCCGCAGCCGGGGCCAGCACCAGTTCGGCAAAGGACGTCACGGCGATCTCGCGTCGCCGCCGCCCGGTGTTGGTCAGGGTCACGCGCCGCGCCTCGGCGTCATCCTCGCCGGACACCACCACCTCGGTGCTGGTGGTCAGCCCCGGCCCGCGATGGGTAAAGGTGGCATGATGTTCGGCAAAGGTGGCGGCATGGCGCCCGGCATCCGGACCAGTATTCTGGCCCGTATTCTGGCCCGTATTCTTACCCGCATTCTGACCGGTTTTTTGGCCCGCATTTTGACCCGCGGGTTGCACGGAACCCGACCATTGCGCCCCGGAATGCAGGTCGCGCAGCATGACGAAGCCGCCCAGCCCGCCGTCGGGTGGCCAGCGGGTGATGGCCATGTCGCGCCAGCGACTGAAACCTTCGCCGGTGGGGGTCAGGGTCACGCCGTAGCTGCCGTTCGACAGCAGGTGCGCCGTGGACCGGGCCTGCGCCGGGCTGTCGAAATGCCGCGTCCGGGCCTGCGGCGCCTGCGATGCGGGCGCGACCAGCACATCCGTGGCCCTTGGGGCGGCAATGGCGGCATCGCGCGGCACGCGTTCCTGCAACAACAGTTCCACCGCCCGGATCATCGGTTCGGCATGGAACCGCGCCCGCACCCGCCCGTCCTGCACCACATTGGCCAGCGCGACAATGGTCATGCCCTGATGATGCGCCATGAAACTGCGCACCACGGACATGGTTCCCGCGGCGGGCAGGCGGGCGACGGTAAAATCCAGCGCCTCGTAGAACCCGTAAAGCCCGGCAGCGCCCAGCCTGTCCAGACGGGCAAAGTTCAGCAGCGCCGCCGGCGGGTCCACCATCGCCGCCAGCGCCGTCGCGTAGGGCGCGATCACCCGGTTCTCGGCCAGACCGCGTTTCAACCCCAGCCCCGGCACGCCAAAGTTGGAATACTGGTAGGTCATTTCCAGATCACGGGCGTTGAACGCGGATTCCGATATGCCCCATGGCAGGCCCAGCCCGTCGGCATAGGCACGCTGCCGTTGCACCACCCGGCGGTTGGTTTCGTTCAGCACCGACCCCACCGGCGCGCGCATCACCAGCGCCGGCATCAGGTATTCGAACATGCTGCCCGACCATGAAATCAGGGCCGCCCCGGCCCCGATGGGCGTGGCGGCGCGGCCAAGCCGGAACCAGTGCCGGGTCGGCACGTCGCCCTTGGCGATG
>JBGSJU010000121.1:0-7162 GCA_041741655.1 Rhodobacterales bacterium | reverse complement strand
GCGCCGCGATGGGGCCGACGGTCAGCCGCCCCGCGGCAAGGGCAAGCCGGACAATCGTCCCGCCTTTGCCAAGGATGGCGCCAAGGATCGCGGCCCGCGCGAGGACCGTTTCGCCGGCAAACCCGGTGGACAGCCGGATGGCAAGGGCCCGCGCAACGACCGTCCGGACCGGAACGGGCCAGATCGGAATGGGCCAGATCGGAATGGACCAGATCGAAACAAGCCGGACCGGAACGCCCCGGACCGCAACGGGCCGAAAGTGCATTCCGCCCGCCCCCCGCGTGAGGAAAAATATGACCCCGACAGCCCGTTCGCCGCGCTGCTGGCGTTGAAAGGCAAGTTGTGAGCGGGCATGGCATTGGCCAGATCGGATGCATCAAGCCCTGATCTGCCCGGACGGATGCGGATCGACAAATGGCTGTGGCAGACACGGTTCACCAAGACGCGCGGGCTGGCGACCGAACTGGTGGCGGGCGGCAAGGTCCGCCTGAACGGCCAGCGGATCGACAAACCCTCGCGCGAGGTGTGCGCCGGCGACGTGTTGACCGTGCCCCAAGGTGATCGCATCCGCGTCGTGCGCGTGGCCGGAATGCCTGATCGCCGCGGCCCGGCGATCGAGGCGCAGGCGCTGTATGAGGACCTGTGATTGACTTGCCGCAAGGCAGCGATGCCGCGCATGTGTCAGGCTGCCGCGACAGCCTTGGCTTGAACCCGGCGCCGAAGCGGATTAACTCAACGGGTAAGCCAGACAAGAGACAGCCACCATGACCTATGTCGTTACCGACAATTGCATTGCCTGCAAATACACCGACTGCGTCGAAGTCTGCCCCGTGGACTGTTTCTACGAAGGCGAAAACATGCTGGTGATCCATCCCGATGAATGCATCGACTGCGGCGTCTGCGAACCGGAATGCCCCGCCGATGCCATCCGGCCCGATACCGAGCCGGACATGGACAAGTGGGTCGAATTCAACCGCAAATATTCTGAAATGTGGCCGGTGATCACGGTGCGCAAGGACCCGTTGCCCAACGCCGAAGACCGCGACGGCGAAGCCGGAAAACTGGCGGCGTATTTCTCGGAAAAACCCGGTCCGGGCAACTGAACCGATTCGGCAAGTCAGGTTTTGCACACCTCGTGCCGGAGACGGTCCAAGCCTATAGTCGGATTGGATTTTCCGGTATGGGCCGGGCGTGAGACGTTGTGCTTTCGGCACGCGTGTTTTTGTGGTATCATGACATTCACATGACGAAGACCGCCTGACATCCACATTGTCACGCCGCACTGGGGACCAAAATTCCTGCATCATCATCCGGACGCCGAGACCAGAATGCGAGTCTCGACGTGGTTTCTGCGCCTTCCGGGTCTGTGCAGGGTGGTTTGTCCGCCAGGTGCGAGTGCCGCTGACCGTGCGACCCAGGATGCGGGTCTTTTGAGGAAGGAACCGAATGACCAAGACCAAGAAGCCCGAATTTCACCCCAACGATTATGTGGTCTACCCGGCGCACGGCGTCGGCCAGATCGTGTCGATCGAGGAACAGGAAATCGCCGGGATCAAGCTGGAACTGTTCGTGATCTCGTTCGAGAAAGACAAGATGACGTTGCGCGTGCCGACCCACAAGGCAACCGAGATCGGGATGCGGTCCCTGTCCTCGCCGGACGTGGTCAGTCAGGCGATGAAAACCCTGCGCGGCAAGGCCAAGGTCAAGCGCGCGATGTGGTCGCGCCGGGCGCAGGAATATGAACAGAAGATCAATTCGGGTGATTTGATCGCGATCGCCGAAGTGGTGCGCGACCTGCACCGCGCCGATGATCAGCGCGAGCAAAGCTATTCTGAACGCCAGTTGTACGAGGCGGCGCTGGAACGGCTGACCCGCGAAGTCGCTGCCGTATCGGGTGGCGATGAAGCGACCGCCGCGCGCAAGGTGGGTGATGTGCTGGTGGGCCGCGCGCCGGCCGCAGCCTGAACCCGGTTTGACTGATGCAACGGGCCGCTCCGAATGGGGCGGCCTTTTGCATTGGGCGGTATTGACGGGCGGTGTCGATCAGTCGGTCTTGCGTTCTTCCAGACGCGCGGCCAGCGCCACTTCAAGGTCGCGTTCCAGTTCCTGCGCCTTGGCGATGTAGGCGGCGTTGCGGTCGGTGGGCACGGCATCGTCCCAGACCAGCGCCAGTTCCTTGATCGATTCGCGGTCGTGATGGTAAAACACCTCTTCGGCCATCGCCGCCTCGTATTCCGAAAGCCCCACATTTTCCAACACATAGCGCCCGGCGCGCAGGGATGCGTCGAACATCTCGCGCACGATGTCGTCCGCCCCGGCCTTGAACAACTGGAACACATGCGTGCGGTCGCGGGCGCGGGCGACGATGTGCAGGTCGGGCCGTTCGCGCCGCGCATAGGTCACCAGCCGCGTCGTTGCCGCCGGATCATCCAGCGCCACCACCAGCACACGGGCATCTTTCAACCCGGCGGCATGCAGGATTTCCGGTCGCGTCGGATCACCAAAGAACCCCTTGAACCCGAATTGCCGGATCAGGCGGATGGTTTCCATGTCGTGGTCGATGACCACGGTCTTGAACCCGGCCGATTGCACCAGACGGTTGACGATCTGCCCGAACCGGCCGATGCCCGCGATGATCACGGGGCCTTGTTCGTTAACCTCGTCGTCGGCGTGGGTCTCGCCGTCTTCGGACATGCGCTGCGTCACCACATCGAACAGGATGAACAGCAAAGGCGTGACCAGCATCGACAGCGCCACGATCAGCAACAGCCGGTCCGCCAGCGCCTGCGGCAGCACATTCAGTTGGCCAGCGAAGTTCAGCAGAACAAAGCCGAATTCACCCGCCTGCGCCAACCCCAGCGTGAACAGCCACAGGTTGCGTCCGCGCAAGGCAAAGGCCCGGCCCAGCACATACAGTATCGCCCCTTTCAGCACGATCAGGCCAAGGGTCAGGCCCAGCATGGTCAGTGGTGCGGCAAACAGCACCGGGAAATTGATCCCCGCGCCGACCGTGATGAAGAACAGCCCCAACAGCAGGCCCTTGAACGGCTCGATATCGGATTCCAGTTCATGGCGGAATTCGCTGTTCGCCAGCATCACGCCCGCCAGAAACGCGCCAAGCGCCGGTGACAGCCCGACCAGACCCATCACAAAGGAAATCCCCAGCACGATCAGCAGGGCGACCGCGGTATACATCTCGCGCAGCTTGGCACGGTGGATGAAATGGAACAGCGGCTGCACCAGATAGACGCCGGCCAGCACGATGGCCCCTACCGCACCTAGCGTTACCAGCGTCACGGCCCAGCCGGGCAGCCCTTCGACGAGGGTATGGGCATGCGCTGCGGCGTCGGCCATGTCGGATGGCCGCTGGATCGACCCGTCGGGGTTCAGTTGCGGCAGGATCGGCAGGGCCAACAAAGGCAGGATCGCCAGCATCGGGATCACGGCGATATCCTGCGTCAGCAGCACCGAAAACGTGGACCGGCCGCCCTGCGTGCGCATCAGCCCCTTTTCCGACAGCGTCTGCAACACGATGGCGGTGGACGACAGCGCAAAGACCATGCCGATGGCCAGCGCCATGCCCCAAGGCTGCCCCAGCACCATCGCGGCGGCCATGATCGCCAGCGTGGTGCCAAGCACCTGCAACCCGCCCAGCCCGATCAGCCGGTGCCGCATGTCCCACAGCGCGCGGGGTTCCAGTTCCAGACCGATCAGGAACAGCATCATCACCACGCCGAATTCGGCGAAATGCTGCAATTCGGCGGTTTCCGACCCGATCAGACCCAGCACCGGCCCAATCACGATGCCGGCCGCCAGATAGCCCAGCACGGACCCCAACCCCAGCCGCGCCGCCAGCGGCACGGCGATCACGGCGGCAAACAGGTAGATGGTGGCTTGGTAAAGGAATTCCTGCATCGGTCTCTTTCGCGGATCGGGTCGGGTGGGCCAGAATTCGTCAGTGTCAGTCAGGGTCAGTCAGTGTCAGTCAGGGTCAGTCAGGGTCTGTCAGGGTCAGCCAGAATCAGGTTGGCAGCGGCGCGTCGGATTTCACCTGATCCATGACGATCTGACTTTGCACGCGTGCGACAGCCGGGTGGGGCAACAGTGTTTCATGGATCAAACGGTTCAGATCCGCCAGACCGTTGCAGAAAACCCGCAACAGGTAATCCGCCTCGCCGGTCAGGGTCCAGGCACTGATGATTTCGGGCCGGGTGGCGCAAAGCCGGGCGAAATCGCGGCTTTGCGTTGGACCATGGCTGCCCAGTTGCACCTGCACAAAGGCCTGCACACCAAGGCCGAGCCGAGCCGGGTCCAGCAATGCGGAATAGCCGCGGATGTAACCCTCGGTCTCCAGCCGCTGGCGGCGGCGCCCGGCCTGACTGGCGGACAGGTGCAGGGCCTCGCCCAGATCCTGCGCCGTCAGATGCGCGTTCTTTTGCAACAGCGCCAGCAGGCGTTTGTCGGTATCGTCCAGCATATGCGCGAACCTTGCATGATTTCCGTCATTCATGCGGAAATTTCGCGCAAAATAAAAGGTCGTCGCCCAGGAATGCGCGAAATCCGCGTGAAAAAGGCGCTATCCTGCCCATGGAAACAGCACGCACACAGAAACAGCACGCACACAGTCCGCACACGCTCTGCTCTGCGCCAACAGGAGAATGCCATGGGTCCCTTTCCGCACAATGCCCCGCCCGCAACGATCAGCGCGGAAAACCCCGCCGGTCTGGACGGGTTCGAATTTGTCGAATTCTGCCACCCCGAACCGCAGGCGCTGCGCGATCTGTTCGCGCAGATGGGCTACGCCTGCGTCGCCAGGCACAAGACGCGCGATGTCGAACTGTGGCAGCAGGGCGATATCACCTACATCCTGAACGCCGATCCCGGGTCGATGGCGGCGCGGTTTGCCGCCGAACACGGGCCTTGCGCGTCCGCGATGGGCTGGCGCTGTGTCGATGCGCAGCATGCCTTTGACCACGCGGTTGCTATGGGCGCCACGCCCTACACCGCCGATGACAGGACGCTGGACCGCCCCGCCATCGTCGGCATCGGCGGATCGCTGATCTATTTCATCGACGGCACGCGGACCAGCAGCCCCTATAACGCCGAGTTCGACTGGCTGACGACGGCGCATCCGGCGGGGGTGGGGTTCTACTACCTCGATCACCTGACGCACAACGTGTTCAAGGGCAACATGGACACGTGGTTCCGGTTCTACGAGCGGCTGTTCAATTTCCGCCAGATCCGGTTTTTTGACATCGAGGGCAAATACACAGGGCTGTTCAGCCGCGCGCTGACATCCCCCTGCAACAAGATCCGCATCCCGCTGAACGAGGATCGCGGCGAAACCGGGCAGATCGTTGCGTATCTGAAGAAATACAAGGGCGAGGGCATCCAGCATATCGCCGTCGGCACTGACAACATCTATGACAGTGTGGACGCGATTGCCGCACGCGGCATCCGGTTCATGCCCGCTCCGCCCAAGGCCTATTACGACCTCAGCCACACCCGCGTGCAGGGCCATGACGAACCGCTGGACCGCATGATGGCGCATGGCATCCTGATCGATGGCGAAGGCGTGGTGGATGGCGGCGAAACCCGCATCCTGTTGCAGGTGTTTTCCAAGACGGTGATCGGGCCGATCTTTTTCGAATTCATCCAGCGCAAGGGTGATGACGGTTTCGGTGAGGGCAATTTCAAGGCATTGTTCGAGTCGATCGAGCGGGAACAGATCGCCTCGGGGGAATTGGCGTCGCGCTGAACGCTGCGGAACCGGTTGGATTTTCGGTTGACGCAGGGCGGGTCGCCATGGCACCCCTGCGGTAGTTTATGAACGCTTGTTCAATAAATCGACTGCGTTCGCCTTTGGGGGAGGCTGCCATGTTCAACGCCACAATGTCCTTCGATCTGGGGGATGAAATCCACAGCCTGCGCGAAGCGGTGCACCGTTTCGCACAAGAGCGGATCAAGCCGATGGCGGCCGAGATCGACCGCGCCAACACGTTCCCGCCCGCGCTGTGGCGCGAAATGGGCGATCTGGGCCTGCTGGGCGTGACGGTCGAGGAAGAGTTTGGCGGGCTGGGCATGGGCTATCTGGCCCATACCGTCGCGGTCGAGGAAGTGGCGCGGGCGTCCGCCTCGGTGTCGCTGTCCTATGGCGCGCATTCCAACCTCTGCGTCAACCAGATCCGCCTGAACGGCACCGAGGCGCAGAAACGCCAATACCTGCCCAAACTGTGTTCGGGCGAACATGTCGGTGCGCTGGCGATGTCGGAACCCGGCGCCGGGTCGGATGTGGTGTCGATGAAACTGCGCGCGGACAAGCGCAACGGCTACTACGTGCTGAACGGGTCGAAATACTGGATCACCAACGGGCCGGACGCCGATACGCTGGTGGTCTATGCCAAGACCGACCCGGATGCCGGGTCCAAGGGCATGACCGCCTTCATCGTCGAAAAGGGCACCAAGGGGTTCACCCAGGGCCCGCATTTCGACAAGCTGGGCATGCGCGGATCGAACACCGGTGAGTTGATCTTTGAAGATTGCGAAGTGCCGTTCGAAAACGTGCTGGGCACCGAGGGCAAGGGCGTCCGCGTGCTGATGTCGGGTCTCGACTATGAACGCGTTGTGCTGTCGGGCATCGGCACCGGCATCATGGCGGCCTGTCTGGACGCGATAATGCCCTACATGGCCGAACGCAAACAGTTTGGCCAATCCATCGGGGATTTCCAGCTGATGCAGGGCAAGCTGGCCGATATCTATACCAAGATGAACTCGGCCCGCGCCTATGTCTATGAGGTGGCGAAAGCCTGTGATCGTGGCACGGTCACGCGGCAGGATGCCGCAGCCTGCGTGCTTTATGCCAGCGAAGCGGCGATGGGGGTCGCCCATCAGGCGGTGCAGGCGATGGGCGGCGCGGGGTATCTGAACGACAACCCCGTGGGGCGCATCTTCCGTGACGCGAAGCTGATGGAAATTGGCGCCGGCACCTCGGAAATCCGGCGGATGCTGATCGGGCGCGAGATGATGGCGGCGATGCGATGATCCATGGTCCGGGTCTTGTCGCGGCGCGGGGCGGCTGAGGTGCTGTGCGCCGCGCCGGATTGGGACGCCCTGCGCGCCGGGTTCCGTTGGGACTTGCCCGCGCGGTTGAACATGGCGCGCC
>JBGSJU010000120.1:0-7350 GCA_041741655.1 Rhodobacterales bacterium | reverse complement strand
CCAGCGATTGCCCGCCGACATGCCCGTGCACCAGACGCTGCGCGCCCAGTTCCTCGACATGAACCACCGCCATGTCCAGCGCGCCGGGCGCACCTTCGGGGGCACGGTGCAGATCCTCGGGGCGCAGGCCCAGCGTGATCGGGCCGGTGCCGGACACCGCGACGGGCAAGGCCACCTCGCCCAGCCTGATTTGGCCGCCGTCGCGTGTGACGGCCAAGAGGTTCATCGACGGCGCGCCGATGAAACCCGCGACAAACACCGACGCCGGGTGACGATAGACATCCAAAGGCGCGCCGATCTGTTCCACGCGGCCCTTGTTCAGGACCACCAGACGGTCGGCCAGCGTCATCGCCTCGACCTGATCATGGGTGACATAGACCGATGTGGTGCCCAACCGGCGCTGCAATTGCCTGATTTCGCTGCGCATGGTGACGCGCAATTTTGCGTCAAGGTTCGACAGCGGTTCGTCGAACAGGAACGCGGCGGGTTCGCGCACGATGGCGCGGCCCATGGCGACGCGCTGGCGCTGGCCGCCGGACAACTGCCGCGGCTTGCGGTCCAGATAATCGCCGATTTCCAGAATGCCTGCAGCCTGTTCGACACGGCGCGCGATCTCCGCGCGGTCCATGCGGCGGTTCTTCAGCCCATAGGCCAGATTCTGGCGCACCGTCATATGCGGATACAAAGCATAGCTTTGAAATACCATAGCGATATCACGTTCGCCTGGCTCCAGATCGTTGACGACGCGGTCGCCGATCCGCACCGTGCCGGTTGTAATGGTTTCCAGCCCCGCAATCATCCTGAGCAGCGTGGATTTGCCACAGCCCGACGGCCCGACCAGCACGACGAATTCACCATCCGCGATATCGAGCGAGATTGCCTCGGCGCCCATGGTGCCGCCTGCATAGGTCTTGCCGACATTGTCCAGCGTGATGGTCGCCATTTACTTCTCCGTCTCGATCAGGCCTTTGACAAAGACCCGTTGCATCAGCACCACCACCAGCACCGGCGGCAGCATCGCCATGACCGCGGCGGCCATCACGTAATTCCACACCGGGATCGCATCCACGGCTTCGGCCATGCGCTTGATGCCCGCGACGATGGTGTAATACCCCTCGTCCGTCGTGATCAGCAGCGGCCAAAGATACTGGTTCCAGCCGTAGATGAACAGGATCACGAACAGCGCCGCAATGTTCGTCCGCGACAACGGGATCAGGATTTCCCAGAAGAACCGCAAAGGGCCGGCCCCGTCGATGCGCGCGGCTTCCATCAATTCATCCGGGATCGTCAGGAACACCTGCCGGAACAGGAAGGTGGCGGTGGCGGATGCGATCAGGGGGATGGTCAGGCCGGCATAGCTGTTCAGCATGCCCAGATCGGCCACCACCTTGTAGGTCGGCAGGATGCGCACCTCCACGGGAAGCATCAGGGTGATGAAGATGCACCAGAAGGCGAACATGCGGAACGGAAAGCGGAAATAGACGATGGCAAAGGCCGATGTGATGGAAATCGCGATCTTGCCGACCGCGATCACCAGCGCCATGATCAGGCTGTTCCACAGCATGCCCGCCAGCGGCGGCGCCCCCATGGTGGACAGCCCGTCGCCAAGCATCGCGCCATAGTTCTGCACGGCCTGATCGCCAGGCCAGACCGGGATCAGCCCGGTCTGGAACGCCTCTTGCGGATGGGTCGAGGCGACGATGGCCAGCCAGACCGGAAAGGCCACCACCAGCACACCGGCGATCAGCACGGCATGGGCGGCGGCCTGCAACAGGGGGCGGCGTTCGATCATGTCAATACTCCACCCGTCGTTCGATATAGCGGAACTGCACCACCGTCAGCAGGATCACGACCGCCATCAGGATCACCGATTGTGCCGCCGATGACCCCAGGTTCAGGCCGAGGAACCCGTCCACATAGACCTTGTAGACCAATATGTTGGTCGCCTGCGCCGGGCCGCCCTGCGTCGTCGCGTCAATCACCGGGAAGGTATCGAACAGCGCATAGACCGTGTTGACCACCAACAGGAAGAATGTCGTGGGTGCCAGCAACGGCAGCGTGATCGTCCAGAACCGCCTGACCGGGCCCGCGCCGTCAATCGCGGCGGCTTCGCGCATGCTGGCGGGGATGGATTGCAACCCGGCGACAAAGAACAGGAAGTTGTAGCTGATCTGTTTCCACGTTGCCGCCACGATGACCAGGATCATGGATTGCGTGCCGTTCAGGCTGTGATCCCAGTCGATGCCGATCACCTCCAGCGCGTAGGGGGCAAGGCCGATGGTGGGGTTGAAGATGAACCACCAGAGCAACCCGGCAATCGCCGGGGCGACGGCGTAGGGCCAGACCAACAGCGTGGTATAGGCCCGCGCGGATGACAGCATCCGGTCCACGGCCAGCGCCAGCAACAGCGAGATCGACAGCGCCAGCACCGCGACGGAGACCGAAAACACCGCGGTCGCCATGATCGAATTGACATATTGCGTGTCGGCCAGCAGGGCGGTGTAGTTTTCGAACCCGATAAATGTGGTTTTCAACCCGAACGCATCTTCGCGCAGAAAGCTTTGCCATCCGGCCTGACCGGCCGGCCACAGGAAGAACACGAAGGTCACCGCCAGCTGCGGCGCCAACAACAGCCAAGGCAGCAATTGGTTGCGAAATATCGCGCGTTTCATGGGCGGGCCTTGCGAGGATATGAAATGCAAAGACAGCCCGCGCGGGAAGCGCGGGCTGTCATCAGGCGCGGGGCCTTACTTGTTGGCGGCTTCAAACTCGCGGATCAGCACGTTGCCGCGCGCGACCAGATCATCCAGCGCTTTCTGAGCGGTTTTCTGGCCCGACAGCAGTGCTTGGAATTCTTCGTCGATGATGTCGCGGATCTGCACATAGGAGCCGAACCGCAGACCTTTCGAGTTTTCGGTCGGCGCGTTCAACGTCATCTGCTTGATCGACACGTCGGCGCCGGGGTTCTTGTCATAGTAGCCCTGCGATTTCGAAAGGTCCCACGCGGCCTGGGTGATCGGCAGATAGCCGGTTTCCTGATGCCACTTGGCCTGCACTTCCGGCGAGGACAGGTAGGTGAAGAACGCGGCGGCGGCCTTGTATTCGGCCTCGGGGCGGCCCTGCATCACCCACAGCGTCGCACCACCGATGATCGAGTTCTGCGGTGCGATGTCGGCGTAATGCGGCAGCATGCCGTAGCCAACCTCGAAATCCTTGGCGTTGGCGACCACACCGGCGCGCGAGGCCGACGAGTTCATGTAGATCGCGCATTCCTGGGTGTAGAATTTCGGCGGGGCATCCGCGCCGCCGCCCGGGCCGCCATACGAGAACACGCCTTCTTTCTGCCAGCGGGCCAGATTTTCCCAATGGCGCACCACGACCGGGCCATTCACGGTCAGTTCTGTCGCCAGACCGCCGAAACCGTTTTCCAGCGTGCCGATCGGCTGATTGTGCCAGGCCGAGAAGTTTTCCAGCTGTGCCCAGGAAATCCAGCCGGTGGTGAAGCCGCACTTGGCTGCGCCGGATTCCATGATCTTCTTCGAGAAGGCTTCGACCTCTTCCCAGGTTTTCGGCGGGGTGTTGCGGTCCAGACCGGCCTTTTCGAACACGTCCTTGTTGTAGTACATGATCGGCGTGGACGAGTTGAACGGCATCGACAGCATGTTGCCTTCGGGGTCGGTGTAATAGCCGACCACGGCGGGCAGGAACGCCTTGGGGTCGAACGCTTCGCCCGCGTCCTTCATCAGCTGGTGCACCGGATAGATCGCGCCCTTGGCGGCCATCATGGTGCCGGTGCCAACTTCGAACACCTGCACGATGGCGGGCTGTTCCTTCGCGCGGAAGGCCGCGATGGCAGCGGTCATCGTTTCGGCATAGGTGCCCTTGAACGATGGCGTCACCTTGTAATCCGACTGCTTGGCGTTGAAGTCAGCGGTGATCGCTTCCAGCTTCTGGCCCAATTCGCCACCCATGGCGTGCCACCACTGGATTTCGGTCTGCGCAGAGGCAGCCGTGAACGACGCAGACAGCGCCAGCACTGACAAGCTGAGGGAACGGATCATGTTGATCTCCATGGTTAAGGTTCTGCGCCCTCTTGACCCGGTTGGATGACAGGCACATTGCAGAAATGTGCAGCTTTTGTGACAGTTCGCCTGCGCTGTTCGGAGGCCTGTCACTTGATCCCGGCGCGCATGAAGCTTTGCACGAATTGCCGCTGGAACAGCAGGAACCCCAGCAGCAAGGGGGCCGAGGTCATGAGCGTCGCGGCGTTGATCAGGGCCCAGTCGATGCCGCTGTCGGTGGTGGAAAAGATCGACAGTCCCACCGTCAGGGGCCGGGTTTCCACCGAATTGGTGATGATCAGGGGCCACAGGAAATTGTTCCAGTGATGGCTGACCGACACCAACCCGAAGGCCAGCATCGCCGGTTTGCCCAAGGGCACATAGACCCGCCACAACAGGCCCAATAGGCCACAGCCTTCGACCCGCGCGGCCTCGTCCAGTTCCTTGGGGATGGTCATGAAGGTCTGGCGCAGCAGGAAGATCGCAAAGCCCGACGCGAAATAGGGCAGGCCGATGGCCAGGATCGTGTCCACCAGCCCCAGCATCCGCATCGTCTTGTAGTTCTCGACCAGCAGGATGTCGGGGACCACCAGCAACTGCACCAGCACCAGTGCGAAAGCCACGTTCTTGCCGGGGAACGACAGTCGGGCAAAGGCAAAGGCCGCCAGTGTGCACAGCACCAGTTGCACCGACAGGATCATCGTGACCAGTAGGATGGTGTTCAGGAAATACCGCGCGAACGGGGCCTGTTCCCAGGCGCGGGGAAAATTTGCCAGCGTCCATGGCGCGGTCAGATCGAATTTCGCCTCGTATTCCGGGGCGTGGAAGGCGGCCCAGACCGCATAGAGCAGCGGCAATATCCACAACGCGGCCAGCATCCAGCCCGCCGCCCGCATCAGGATGGTATCCACGCGGGTCATTTGTAATGCACCTTGCGGTCGGCGGCAAAGAATTGCCCGATGCCGACAATGGACAGGATCACCACCAGCACAACGGTCAGCGCCGACGCATAGGCGGTGTCCCAGAACCGGAACCCAACCTCGTAGATGTAATACAGCAGCAGTTGCGATGCATTGTCAGGCCCGCCGCGCGTCATCACGAACACATGGTCCACCAGCCGGAACGCGTTGATCACCGCATTCACTGACACGAACAGCGTGGTGGGCATGATCAGGGGCCATGTCACGCGGCGAAAGAAGGTCCATGGCCGGCAGCCTTCGATCGCCGCCGCCTCGCGCAGCGGTTCGGGGATGGTCTGCAACGCGGCAAGGTAGAAGATCATGAAGAACCCCGCCTCTTTCCACACCGTCACGGCGGCGACGGCATACAGCGCGGTGTCGGGTTGCCCCACCAGATTGACCGATGGTAGACCGAACAGGCCACGGATCTGGTCGATCAACCCGAACCCCGGCGCGTAGAAGAACAGCCAGATGTTCGCCACCGCGATCAGGGGCAGCACGGTGGGGGTGAAATAGGCCATCCGCATCACCGCGACGCCGCGAAACCGGCGGTGGACAAACAGCGCCATCGCCAACGACAGGCCGACGGACGCGGGAATGGTGATCGCGGCATAGATCGCCGAATTGACCATCGCCTTGGCAAAGATCGGATCGGCCAGCATCGCGGCGTAATTGTCAAAGCCAACAAAGGCAGCGGCGCGGCGGCCTTTCGGGTTGGACCAGAAACTGTTCAGCAGCGTCTGGACCACGGGAATATGCGTGAAGGCCAGCAGGAACACGAAGGCCGGCAGGATCAACAGCCAGGCATGAACCCATTCGCGGCGCATCTTTCGGTCCCTTCAAAGGTCGGGCCGGGGGTATGTCCCCCAGCCCGGATGGTTTGCCCGGATGGTTGATCCGGTTGGCTTAGCGATAGGGCTTCAGGATCGCGTCGGCCTCGGCCTGCGCGGCGTCCAGCGCCTCTTTCGGGGTCTTGGTGCCGGTAATCGCGGCTTCCAGCGCCGAGTTGATGATCTGCGTCACTTTCGGGCCTTCAAAAGTGGACAGTTCCGCCACGGCGTACTGCAACTGGTCACGCGCGACGGCGGCCTGCGGGAAGTCGGCCACATAAGCCTTCATTGCATCCGATTCCCATACGTCCGGGCGTGGCGCGACATAGCCGGTTGCCTTGGTCCAGTCGGCGGCCTGTGCGGGCGCAGTGGCCCATTTCACGAAATCAACGGCGGCCTTCAGTTCTGCGTCGGTGTTGCCCTTCATCAGGTAGAAGTTGCCGCCGCCGGTGGGCGCGCCCGGCTGCTTCAGACCCGGAAGAAAGCCGACGCCGAAATCGAACGGCGCGTTGGTGCGCACGTTGGTCAGGTTGCCGGTGGTGGTCCAGATCATCGCGGCCTGACCTTCGAAGAAGGTCTTTGGCGTGCCGCCCCAATCCAGGATGCCCGGCGCCATCACGCCATCGGTTTTCGACAGCGCGACAAGGGCTTCCAGCGCTGCGATAGCCTCGGGTGTGTTGAAATACACCTCGGTGCCCTTGTCATTGGCCAGCGTGCCGCCGTTGCCGGCGACGATCCCGGTCCAGAGCCAGGACGGGAAACCCGACGACGGGATGTGCACGCCGTATTGCGTGACATTGCCGGCGGCGTCCTTGACCGTCAGCTTCTTGCCCATCTCGACCATCTCGGCCCAGGTGGCGGGGGCCTTTTCCGGATCCAGACCGGCGGCTTTAAAGGCAGCCTTGTTCCAGTACAGAACCGGGGTGGACCGCTGGAACGGAATGCCCCAGGTCTTGCCCTCGGTCTGGCTGTTTTTCAGGAAGGATGGGTAGAACCCGCCGATCCAGGCCGCCTGATCCTCGGCGGTGATGTAATCGTCAAAGGGTGCGATCAGGTCGCCGTCGATGAAGGTATACATGTCGGTAGACAGCGAGATCAGCAGTTCCGGCGGGTTGCCGCCCTGCGCGGCGGTGATCGCCTTGGTCGTGGTGTCGGCATAGGACCCGGTATAGATCGCGCTGATCTTCACGTCCGGGTTTGCGGCCATGTAGGCATCCGTCAGGGCCTGCACGGTTTCGGCGGCCTTGCCGCCCACGGCGACGGGGAAATAGAATTCCAGATCGATGGCAAAGGCTGGGGTCGCCAGCGCAAACAGCGCGGCGGTGGCCAGGAAGTGCTGACGCAGGGTCATTGGGGCAGTCCTTTCAGCTTGGTTGGAAAAAGTGGCGCAGCGGTTTGCGGCGCCGGGGTAAAGTCGATCCGCCGCCCGGTGGTGGCGTCGAACAGATGCAGCGCGTCGGCGGGCCAGGACAGGTGCAGCCGGCCCGCAGGGCGCGGCAG
>JBGSJU010000119.1:0-3386 GCA_041741655.1 Rhodobacterales bacterium | reverse complement strand
CCCGATGCCGATTTCGCCGCGCATTGGCAGGCGCGCGCCGCGCATCTGGCGGCGGGGCCGACGCTGGCCTATGCCAAGGTCAAGCAGGCGATCCGGGCGTCATGGGACAATACCCTGTCCGAACAGCTGGACCTAGAAGGCCGCTTGCAGGGCGAGGTCGGCAAGAGCCGCGATTTCCGCGAAGGTGTGCAGGCGTTTCTGCAAAAGCGGCCGGCGACATTCGAAGGCCGCTGAGACTGCGGCGATAACGACACGCGCCGCCCCGGACCGGGGCGGCGTTGCTGTCTGCGGCGGCTGGATCAGCGCGTTTCGATATCCGTATAGTTCCGGGTCGTTTCGCCCAGATACAACTGGCGCGGGCGACCGATCTTCAACTGCGGATCGGCGATCTGTTCCTTCCACTGCGAAATCCAGCCAACGGTGCGCGACACCGCAAAGATCGGCGTGAACATCGAGGTCGGGAACCCCATCGCCTCCAGAATGATGCCGGAATAGAAATCGACGTTCGGGAAAAGTTTCTTGTCGGCGAAATAGTCGTCCTGCAACGCGATGCGTTCCAGTTCCTTGGCGACCTGCAGCAGCGGGTTGTGGCCAACGCCCAAGAGGTCCAGCACCTCGTCGGCGGACTGTTTCATCACCGTCGCGCGGGGGTCGAAATTCTTGTAGACACGGTGCCCAAATCCCATCAGGCGGAACGGATCGTTCTTGTCCTTGGCGCGTGCAATGAATTCCGGGATACGGTTCGGCGTGCCGATTTCCTTCAGCATTTCCAGACAGGCCTGATTGGCGCCGCCATGCGCGGGGCCCCACAGGCAGGCGATGCCGGCGGCGATGCAGGCAAACGGGTTCGCCCCCGACGACGACGCCAGCCGCACGGTCGATGTGGACGCGTTCTGTTCGTGATCCGCGTGCAGGATGAAGATGCGGTCCATCGCGCGCGACAGGATCGGGTTGGCGTGGAACGGTTCGGCCGGCACGGCAAAACACATCGACAGGAAGTTCGAAGCGTAATCCAGTTCGTTGCGCGGATAGACGAAGGGTTGCCCGATGGAATATTTGTAGGCCATCGCGGCAATCGTCGGCACCTTGGCAATCAGACGGATCGCGGCGACCTCGCGCTGCCAAGGGTCGTTGATATCCAAACTGTCGTGGTAGAAGGCCGACATCGCGCCGACCACGCCCACCATGGTCGCCATGGGATGCGCGTCACGCCGGAAGCCCCGGAAGAAGTTGTGCATCTGTTCATGCACCATGGTGTGGCGCGTCACGCGGTTTTCGAAATCCTCCAGCGCGGCGGCCGAGGGCAGTTCGCCGTACAGCAGCAGGAAACACACTTCGAGAAAATGCGATTTCGACGCCAACTGGTCAATCGGATAGCCGCGATGCAGCAGCACGCCTTCGTCACCATCGATGAAGGTGATGGTCGACTCGCAGGCCGCGGTCGAGGTGAAGCCGGGGTCGTAGGTGAACACACCGGCCTCCGCGTATAGCTTGCGGATATCGACGACGTCCGGGCCTGCCGTCGGCGAATACATCGGCAGATCAATGGTCTTGCCATCAAAGCTCAGCGTGGCGGTCTTGGTCGGTTGCATCCCTACGTCCCTCTTGTCTGGCCGGGGCGCAGTGCACCCATGCGGCATTCCTGATTGTCGCGGATTAATGCCGGGTTACCCGGGCCGTCCAAACTCAGGCGCCTCCGGTCTTATCTTCCGCCGCGTCGCCCAGACGGGCAAGCGTTTCGTGCTGACCCAGCACCAGCATCATGTCGAAAACCGATGGTGTGACGGTCCTTCCAGCCAAGGCGGCCCGCAGCGGGCCGGCAAGGCGTGCAAATTTCATCCCGTGGTCTTCGGCAAAACGATTGGTCGCGTCCTCGATATTCTGACGCGACCATGTAGCATTTTGCAACTGCGGCGTCAATTCACGCAGTATACCACGGGATACACCATCCAGCATCTCCTGCGCCTTGGCATCGCAGCCCACCGGACGATCGATCAGCGCAAAGCGTGCTTTTTCAAGTAGTTCAGGGAAGGTCTTTGCGCGATCTTTCAGATAGGGCATCGCCGCCAACAGCCGTTCTTCATGCAGATCCGACAGGGCGGGCGCGCCGGTCGTGGCACGAAACGCAGCGATTTCGCGCAGCAGCGCAGCATCCGCCATTCGGGCGATGTGCTGGCCGGACACATGGTCCAGCTTCTTGAAATCCAACCGCGCGGGCGCGCGCCCGATCCCGTCCAGATCAAACCAGGCCTGCGCTTCGGCATCGGTAAAGATCTCGGCATCGCCATGGCTCCAGCCCAGCCGGGTCAGGTAGTTGCGCATGCCCGACGCCGGATAGCCCTTGGCCTGATATTCCTCGAGCCCCAAGGCGCCGTGGCGTTTCGACAGTTTCTTGCCATCCGGCCCGTGGATCAGCGGAATATGCGCCCAGACCGGCACGTCCCAGCCCATCGCCTGATAGATCATCATCTGCCGCGCCGCATTGTTCAGGTGGTCGTCGCCGCGGATCACATGCGTCACGCCCATGTCATGGTCATCCACCACCACCGCCAACATGTAGACCGGCGTGCCGTCGGACCGCAGCATCACCATGTCGTCGAGTTGGTCGTTGCGGATCACCACATCGCCCTGCACGCGGTCGTGGATCACGGTTTCGCCGTCCAGCGGCGCCATGATCCGAATGACATAGGGCGCGTCGGGATGGGTCGCGGGATCGGCGTCGCGCCAGGGCGAGCGATAGAGCGTGGACCGCTTCTCGGCCTCGGCCTGCGCGCGAAAGGCCTGAATCTCATCCTGCGTGGCATAGCATTTGTAGGCGCGGCCCTTGGCCAGCAAGTCACGCGCCACTTCGGCGTGGCGGGGCGCGCGATCAAACTGGCTGACCACCTCGCCGTCCCAGTCCAGCCCCAGCCAGGTCAGCCCTTTCAGGATCGCTGCGGTCGCCTCGGGGGTGGACCGCGCACGGTCGGTGTCCTCGATCCGCAACAGGAATTTCCCGCCGCGCCCACGGGCATAAAGCCAGTTGAACAGCGCCGTCCGCGCGCCACCGATATGCAGATAGCCGGTGGGCGAAGGCGCGAACCGCGTCACGACAGGCGTTTTCATGCGGGAGATTAACCTTTCGCTAACCATGTCCGGGGCAGGATCGGGTTCTGTCTATCGGCCCCATCGGGACAGGACAAGCCTTGCAGGTCTGGCGCATGCTGAACGAACACTGGATGGCTCAACGCGGCCATCTGTTCCCTTGGGCACCGGTGTGGTTTGCCTTCGGGATCGGCGGGTATTTTTCCGCGCCGCTGGAACCGGCCGTGGCGCATTATGGGGTCGCGGCGGTCGCTATGGTGCTGGCGATGCTGGCCGCTTGGCGCCTGCCGGAAGGCGCGGCG
>JBGSJU010000118.1:0-9078 GCA_041741655.1 Rhodobacterales bacterium | reverse complement strand
GATCGCCGCGCGTCTGGCGGTCTTTGCGGCACAGGCGACGGGGTCGGCCAGCCGGATTGCCCGCGCCGTGGTGCTGACGGCGCCGCTCAGCCTCGACAAGGGTGAGGTGACGGACAAGGGGTCGGTCAACCAGCGCGCGGTGATCCGCGCCCGGCCCGATTCCGTCGCGCTGTGCTATGCCAACGGGCCGGGGTTGCGCGTAGATACGGAGCCGTATGCATGACGGACATGCCCGCCATGATCCGGGACCTGATCGACGCCGAGGTGGCGCGGCATGCCGGGCACCCCGACACATTGGCGCATTTCCAGTCCCTGCGCGTGGCACGGCCCCGACCGGTCAGCGTGCAGTTTTCCGGCGGCATCATGCAGACGTGCTGGACCGTAACCCGGTCGGACGGCTGCTATCAGGTGATCTACCTGCCCGATGCGGGCTATTTCAGCCTGTGCGTCGGGTCAGACTTTGGTCCGCTGGACATCGGCGTGCACGGCGGCGCGATCCAGTGCTTTTCCGCGGTGGTTTAGGACGCGGCCTTGCCGATCGAATTGCCCAACACCTTGTCATCCATGCTGCGGGGGTGGTTGTCCGCCATCCGCTGCAACAACCCGGTCAACGTCGCACGATCAGCCGCTGACAGGCCGGCGCACAGCCCGTCCTGTACCGCAGCGATGGCGTCCTGCACCCGCACCAGAACATCCTTCCCCGAATCGGTCAGAGTCAGCACCCGCGCCCGGCGGTCGGTCTGCGACAACTGGCGGGCCACCAGACCCTTGTCCACCAACCGGTCGATGACGCCGCCGATGGTGGCCCTGTCCACGGCGGCGCGGGCGGCGACGCTGGCCTGATCCAGCCCCGGTTCATCGGCAATCGACGACAGGGCGGCAAATTGGAACGGTGTCAGATCAACCCCGCATTTCAGCATTTCCTGCGCAAATATGGCGGTCGAGGCCTGATGCGCCCTGCGGATCAGGTGGCCGGGCAGAAGGCGGAAACTGTCATTCACTTTTGTTTTGCCTTTGCGCAAAATTGACCATACGGTCGGTTTAGACGGTTGACAACCATGCGGCCAGCCTTGCTATACTTCATAACAAAATGACGATCCAAACGTCATGTGTCACGGATAGTATGCACACATGCTATTTGACGGGCACGCATACGATATGTATGCATCTCATATCCGGGGATGCAACAGGGAGGTTAGGATGTCAGTGCAACTGGGCACGCTCGAAGAGCTGCCGCAGGACTATCGCGACGCGATGACGGCAGCCGGGGTTGCCCCCCTGTGGCCGATGATGCGCAAGGTCCTGCCACACGGTCGGCCGGCGCCGCAGACCCGCCCCAGCTATTGGAATTTTCAGGCGCTGCGCCCGTTGCTGCTGCGCGCCGGTGAACTGACCCCGGTGGAAAAGGCCGAACGCCGCGTGCTGGTCATGTCCGATCAGGGCCGTGGCACCGGCGCGATGCAGGCGACATCGTCGATCTATATCGGGATGCAACTGCTGCTGCCCGGCGAAACCGCGCCCGCGCATCGCCATACGCCGTCTGCCGCGCGGATCATCGTCGAAGGCAAGGGCGGCTATACGGTGGTGGATGGTGAAAAGCTGCCGATGAATCGCGGCGATCTGGTGCTGACGCCCGGCGGCGACTGGCATGATCATGGCCATGAGGGTGACGAACCGGTGATCTGGCTTGATGCGCTGGACCTGCCGCTGTTCGTCTATCTGGAAGGGTCTTATGCCGTCGAGGCGCCGTTGCAGGCACAGCGCAACCGCCCCGATGCCGCGTTGGTCGAATACGCCGCCGCCGGTCTGGTGCCGTCGCGGCGCACGCGCACCGCCCGTCGCTATCCGATGACACGGTTCCCGTGGGATCGGACCGAAGCCGCGCTGCGCCAGATGGCCCGTTACACCGATGGCGCGGTCGAGATGGATTACGTGAACCCCGAAACCGGCGGCGATGTGCTGCCAACAATGGGATTCACCGCGATGATGCTGCGGCCCGGCGAAACCGTGCGGCCCGTGCTGACGTCCGACAGCTCGGTCTATCACGTGATCGGCGGCCAAGGTCGGTCTGTAGTCGATGGCGTGACCTTTGACTGGACCGCGAAAGATACCTTTACCGCGCCGGTCTTTGCCGCCGTCGATCACACCAACACCGGCACAGAACCCGCCTTCCTGATCCGGGTGCATGACCGCCCCCTGCAGGAAAAGCTGGGCTATTACGAGGAACGCGCAAGATGAAGCCCCTGTTTGACCTGCCGCCGCATCCGCAGGTGCCCGTTGTGGGGATGGACCGCACGTTCCCGGTGCGGCGCATCTTCTGCGTAGGGCGCAACTATGCCGCCCATGCCGCCGAAATGGGCCATGAGGTGGACCGCGAGGCGCCGTTCTATTTCACCAAAACGCCATCCGCCACCGTATTGACCGGCGCGACCATTCCCTATCCGCCGGGCACCAATGACTACCATCACGAGATGGAACTGGTCGTCGCGATCGGCGCACCGGCGTTCCGCATCGCCAAGGATGAAGCGATGGGGGTGGTGTTCGGCTATGCCTGTGGCCTCGACATGACCCGGCGCGACCGCCAGCAGGATGGCAAGGACAAGCGCCGCCCCTGGGATCTGGGCAAGGATTTCGAACAGTCCGCCGTCATCGCGCCGATCACGCCTGCCGCCGATTTCACGGTCGGCACGCAGGCCATCGTTATGACGGTCAACGGCGCGCCGCGCCAGACCGCCACGCTGGATGAATTGATCTGGTCGATCCCTGAAATCATCAGCCACCTGTCGGGTTACTATCATCTGCTGCCGGGCGACCTGATCTATACCGGCACGCCTGCGGGTGTGGGCGCGGTTGTGGCGGGCGACCATATCCACGGCACCATCGCGGGCCTGACGCCCATCGACCTGACCATCGGGGCGCCAGAAGGCGTGTCAGCATGAAATACTGGGGCTACTTCCGGTCATCCTCGTCCTATCGCTGCCGGATCGCGTTCGGCCTGAAGGGTGTGACCCCGGAATTCGTCCCGGTGCATCTGCGATTGGGCGCGCAGAAGGCGCCAGAATTCGCCGCCGTGAACCCGCAGCAACTGTTGCCCGCGCTGGAAACCGATGCGGGCGATGTGCTGATCCAGTCGCTGGCCATTCTGGAATGGCTGGACGAAACGATCCCCATGCCGCCGCTGTTGCCCTCCGATCCGCTGGCCCGCGCCCATGTGCGCGGCTTTGCCCAAGTGATCGCCTGCGAAATCCATCCGCTGCAGAACCTGCGCGTGCTGGCGTACCTGCGCGGGCCGCTGGCGCAACCCGAAGACGCGGTGCAGGCATGGACCCGGCGCTGGATCACCGACGGGCTGACGACCTGCGAGGCGTTGCTGGCCCGCCACCCCGCAACACGTTTCGCCTTTGGCGACACGCCGGGGCTGGCCGACATATGCCTGATCCCGCAAGTGTTTTCGGCGCAGCGGTTCGGGGTGGACATAAGCCACCTGTCGCGCGTCAATGCGATCTATCAGGAATGCCAGACCATCCCGGCCTTTGCGGATGCCCATCCGCAGCGCCAGCCGGATTGGGAGGATTGACGAGGGATTAGCCCGAGACGCGGGAAACGCGCCGGGTCCATGTCGCTAGGGAGGATTTTGACATGACTGCAAGACGGACACTGTTGAAGGGAATTGTCACCGCCACCGTACTGGCCGCGTGGTCGGGCGCGGCGCTTGCGCAGGAGGTGACGCTGAAGCTGCACCAGTTCCTGCCGGCGCAGGCGAATGTGCCGAAACTGGTGCTTGATGTCTGGGCCGACAAGGTCGAGGCCGACAGCAAAGGCCGCATCAAGATCGAACGCTATGCCGGCATGGCGTTGGGTGGCAAGCCGCCGGAACTGATCGATCAGGCCATCGACGGCGTGGCCGATGTGGTCTGGGCGGTGAACGGATTCACGCCGGGCCGGTTCCCGCGGACCGAGGTGTTCGAACTGCCCTTCATGGTGCAGGACGCCCGCGCCGCATCGGCGGCCTATTGGCAGATGTTCGACGCCCACATGAAGGACACTGATTTCAAGGATGTGAAGATCCTTGCCACTTGGGTGCATGGCCCCGGCATGCTGCACACCAAGAAACCGGTGGCGACGCCCGCCGATCTGGCGGGCATGAAGATCCGCGGCGGCTCGCGCATGGTCAACCAGCTGCTGGAAAAGCTGGGCGCGGTGCCGGTGGGCCTGCCGGTGACGGCGATCCCGGAATCGCTGTCCAAGGGCGTGATCGACGGCGCGACCATCCCGTGGGAGGTGACGACCTCGCTGAAGGTGCAGGAACTGGTTGGTAACCACACCGAATTCGACGGTGGCGCGATCTACAACCTGACCTTCGTGCTGGCGATGAACCGCGCGAAATACGACAGCCTGCCTGATGATCTGAAGGCGGTGATCGACGCCAATTCGGGCCTCGATTTGTCGGTGTTCGCAGGCGGCACACAGGCCGATGCCGATGGCCCGGCGCGACAGATCGCGGTGGATCGCGGCAACAAGATCGTCACGATCAGCGCCGCAGACGCCAAGGCCTGGGAGGAGATCGCCCGTCCGGTCTATGACGCGTGGATCGCCGACATGAAAACCAAGGGCATCGACGGTCAGGCCCTGATCGACGAGGCGCGCGCGCTGATGGCGGCTTACAAGCCGATGTAATCGGGCCAATGTGATCGGGCCGATGAAGTTGCAGGAATTGCCGGGGGCCGCAAGCCCACGGCTGATGACGGAAGTTCTTTCAGGGAGGAAAGACGGATGACGAAACTTGGAATGATGGCCGCCTCGGTGCTGGCCTTGACCCTTGGCGCAGGGGCCGCGCTGGCACAGGAGGTGACGCTGAAGCTGCACCAGTTCCTGCCCGCGCAGGCCAACGTGCCGAAACTGGTGCTGGATGTCTGGGCCGACACCATCGAAAAGGACTCGGGCGGCCGGATCAAGGTGGAACGCTATGCCGGCATGGCGCTGGGCGGCAAGCCGCCGGAACTCTATGACCAGGCCATTGATGGCGTGGCCGATGTGGTCTGGACCGTGCTGGGCTATACCCCGGGCCGGTTCCCGCAGGCCGAAGTGTTCGAATTGCCCTTCATGACCCTAGGCGCCGGTCCCGCGTCCTGCGCCTATTGGACGATGGCCGAGAAATACATGCTGGACAAGGAATTCAAGGACGTGAAGGTGGTGGGCGTCTGGGTGCACGGCCCCGGCATGATCCATTCAGCCAAGCCGATCCGCACCCCCGAGGATCTGGCCGGGGTGAAAATCCGCGGCGGGTCGCGGATGGTGTCGCAGATGCTGGAACAACTGGGCGCTACGCCGGTCGGCATGCCGGTGACGGCCGTGCCCGAAGCGCTGTCGAAAGGCGTTCTGGATGCCACCACGATCCCATGGGAAGTGACCGCCTCGCTGAAGGTGCCGGAACTGGTGAAGAACCACACCGAATTCACCGGCGGCGCGCTCTATAACATCCCCTTCGTCGTGGCGATGAACAAGGCCAAGTATGACAGCCTGCCCGACGATCTGAAGGCGGTGATCGACAAGAACGCCGGGATGGAATTCTCGGTGTTCGGCGGCAAGACGCAGGAAGGCGCGGATGGTCCGGCGCGGGAAGCGGCGGTGAAGGTTGGCAACAACATCATCACCCTGACCGAGGCGGAAACCAAAGTCTGGCGCGACAAGGCCGAACCGATCTATGCCGCATGGATTGCCGACATGAAGGGCAAGGGCATCGACGGCGAGGCGCTGATCAAGGAAGCGCAGGACTTGCAGACCGGCGCTTGCGCGGGCAGATGATCTGAAAAATCGGGCGGGCCGCAAAGGTGGTCCGCCCGCACAATTTGAGGGAAAGGGTGGGCATGTATCCCTTGTTGCTGAAACTGAGCCGCATCATGGCGGTGATCGGCGGGGTGGTGCTGATCGCCTTGATCCTGCTGATGTGCCTATCCGTTCTGGGCCGTGGCCTGAACACGTTTTTGCATGGTGCGATGATGCAGGGTGGGGCTAAAGGGCTGGCGGACGCGTTGCTGGCCACCGGCATCGGCCCCATCCTCGGTGATTTCGAGATTGTCGAGGCGGGCATCGCCTTTGCCATCTTCGCCTTCCTGCCGTTGTGTCAGATCACGCAGTCCCATGCCACGGTGGACGTGTTCACCGCGCTTCTGTCGGAACGGGTCAACCGCGTGCTGGTGCTGGTGTCGGAAATCCTGTTCGTTGCCGTGCTGGCGCTGATCGCGTGGCGGCTGTGGGATGGCATGATGTCCAAGCTGGGCTATGGCGAGACGACATTCCTGATCCAGTTTCCGGTCTGGTGGGGCTATGCGGCCTGCATGGTGCCTGCCGTGCTGGCCTTGATCGTGGCCGCCTACATGGCCGCCACTCGCCTGGCCGAAGTCGCGACCGGGCGTTCCATTCTTCCATTGGCGTCGGGAGCAGACCATTGACGAATATCGAAATCGGGCTGTGGTCGTTTCCTGCCCTGCTGTTGATGATCTTCCTGCGGATGCCGATCGGACTGGCCATGTTCATCGCCGGGCTGGGCGGTCTGTATTTCATCACCGGCGGCATGAACATGGCCTACGGCAAGCTGAAATCCGAGGTTTATTCGACCTTTTCCAGCTATTCGTTGTCGATCATACCGATGTTCCTGCTGATGGGCCAGTTCGCCACCCTTGGCGGCATGAGCACGGCGCTGTTCAAGGCGGCGGAAAGCTGGCTGGGCCATCGCAAGGGCGGTGTGGCCATGGCGGCCATCGGCGGCTGTGCCGGTTTTGGCGCGATCTGCGGGTCGTCGCTGGCCACGGAGGCCACCATGGGGCAGGTGGCCCTGCCGGAGATGCGCCGCTATGGCTATGCTGGCGGGTTTTCCACCGCAACGCTGGCGGCGGGCGGCACCTTGGGCATCCTGATCCCGCCATCCGTGGTGCTGGTGATCTATGCCATCCTGACCGAACAGAACATCGCCAAGCTGTTTCTGGCCGCGTTCATTCCCGGCATCTTGGCCGCGATCGGCTATATCATCACCATCGCCATCTATGTGCGGATGAACCCCGGTTCGGCCGGTGTCCGCCCGCGCCAGCCCTATTCCGAACGCTGGGCGGCGCTGTTCAAGGTCTGGCCGGTGTTGTTGGTGTTTCTGGCCGTGGTGGGCGGCATCTACGGTGGCATCTTCACCCCGACCGAAGGTGCTGCGGTCGGTGCCTTGGGCACCGGTCTGATCGCGCTGCTGAATGGCGGGTTGACGCGATCCACGCTGCTGGACAGCCTCACCTCGACCGCGAAATCCACCGCGATGATCTTCTTCATCGTGCTGGGCGCGGGGTTCTACAACGGGTTTCTGGCCCTGTCCCAAGTGCCGCAATCGCTGGCGGCTTGGGTTGGCGATCAGGGGTTCAGCCCGTGGATGATCCTGACGATCATTCTGGTGATTTATCTGGTGCTGGGCTGTTTCATGGACAGCCTGTCGATGATCCTGCTGACCGTGCCGATCTTCTGGCCAATCATCCAAGTGCTGGATTTCGGCCTGACACCCGAAGAAACCGCGATCTGGTTTGGCATTCTGGTGCTGATCGTCGTGGAGGTCGGCCTGATCACCCCGCCTGTCGGCATGAACCTGTTCGTCATCAACTCGATGGACCGGCTGACGCCGATGGTCGAAACCTACAAGGCGGTGCTGTATTTCGTGGCCTCCGACATCATGCGCACGATCATTCTGGTGCTGTTCCCGGGGATCACCCTGTTCCTGTTGCGCCTGACGTCCTGACCGGTGCCTCGGCCGCGTGGCCGGGGCTTTTCTGCTGGATTGTTATGTTCTATAACAATCATGAACAACCCGAGGCGCCGATGACCGAAATCCTGACCGTCGAAACCCGTGGCCCCATCGCCGTCCTGACGATGAACCGGCCGGACAAGCGCAATGCGATGAACGATGCGCTGCTGGCGGCGCTGGACGGGTTTTTCACCCATCCGCCGGCGGGGGTGAAGGTCGTGGTGCTGACCGGGACGGCGGGGCATTTCTGTTCCGGGCTGGACCTTGCCGAACACGTGGCGCGCGACGCCGAAGGCACCATGCGCCATTCGCGCAACTGGCATGGCGTGATGGACCGCATCCAGTTTTCCGGCCTGCCGGTGGTATCGGCGATGTTCGGCGCGGTGATCGGCGGCGGGCTGGAACTGGCCACGTCCACCCATGTGCGCATCGCCGAACCATCCACCATCTTTCAACTGCCCGAAGGGCGGCGCGGCATTTACGTCGGCGGCGGCGCATCGGTACGCGTGGGCCGCATCCTTGGCGCCGACCGCATGATCGAGATGATGCTGACCGGACGCAAATATGGTGCCGACGACGGCCTGCGGCTTGGCCTGTGCCATTACGCCGTGGCCGAAGGCGCGGCCCTGGACATGGCGCTGGACCTTGCCGGCAAGATCGCCAGCAACGCCGGGCTGTCGAATTACATCATGATCCACGCGCTGGCCCGGATCGAGGACATGTCCAAGGCCGACGGGCTGTTCACCGAATCGCTCTGCGCCGCGCTGACCCAGACCAGTCCCGACGCGCAGGAAGGACTGCGCGCCTTCCTTGACAAACGCACGCCAACCTTCCGGTAGATCATGACCGCCGATCCCGCCCACAGCCCGTCCGTCGCCGCCCCTGTCCCGGATGAAGTCGATGTCCGGCTGCACGGGCTTTTGGGGTATACGATCAAACGGGTGTCAGCGGCGATGATGGCCGATGCCGCGCGGACCCTTGACCCGCATGGCCTGCGCGTGACGACGTTTTCCGCACTGTCGGTGATCTGTGATGCCCCCGATATCACCCAAAGCGCGCTTGCGCAGGCACTGGCGATGGAACGCTCGAACATCGTTATCATCATCGACACGCTGGAAGAGGCGGGCCTGATCGCGCGTCACCGCATGGATGGCGACCGCCGCGCCTATGCGCTGCGCGCCACGTTGAAGGGGCTACGCCGGCGTGACGCGGCCATGGCCGCCCTGACGCTGGCCGAGGACCGGCAACTGGCCGCCCTGTCATCCGACGAACGGGCACAGCTGTCCGCGCTGCTGCGCCGC
>JBGSJU010000117.1:0-7910 GCA_041741655.1 Rhodobacterales bacterium | reverse complement strand
CGCGACCTGTGCATGGGTGGTGGCGCCGCCGATGCAGACCGCGCCATCATCGGCGCGGCAGACTCCGATCATTTCCGGAATGCCGGTCAGGCTGACCAGCGTGGCCGGGCTGGCCAGTCGCGCCTTCAGCGACGGGATCAGGGTCTGCCCGCCCCCCAGCGCCTGCGCCTCGTCATGGGCCATTGCGGCCACGGCATCGGCCAGTGTGGTCGGCCTTACCAAATCGAATGCGTACATTGCGGTCTCTCCTCAGGCTTTGGCGGTCTGGATCGCGGCCCAGACGCGGGCGGGCGACACCGGCATGTCGATATGGTCGATCTTGATGCCGCCGGAATTCATCGCATCCAGAACAGCGTTGATGACCGAGGGCGGCGATCCGATGGCCCCGGCTTCGCCGCAGCCCTTCACGCCCAAGGGGTTGTGGGTGCAGGGCGTGACGCAGGAATGGTCCACCGAATAGAACGGCACATCCGTGGCGCGCGGCATGGCGTAATCCATGTAGGACCCGGTCAGAAGCTGGCCGTTGTCGTCATAGACCGCACCTTCCAGCAGGGCCTGCCCGATGCCCTGCGCAATCCCGCCATGCACCTGCCCCGACACGATCATCGGGTTGATGATGTTGCCGAAATCATCCGCAGCGGCAAAGCGTTCGATGGTGACGCGGCCCGTTTCGGGGTCCAGTTCCACCTCGCAGGCGTAGGCGCCGGCGGGATAGGTAAAGTTGGACGGGTCGTAGAACGCGGTTTCTTCCAGCCCCGGTTCCAGATCCTCCAGCGGGTAGTTGTGCGGGACGTAAGCCGCCAGCGTGATATCGCCCCAGGCCACGGACTTATCCGTGCCCGCGACGTGGAACCGGCCATCCTTGATCTCGATGTCCTGATCGGACGCTTCCATCAGGTGTGCTGCGATCTTCTTGGCCTTGTTCAACACCTTTTCCGCCGCGCGGACCATGGCCGACCCGCCTACGGCCAACGACCGCGAGCCATAAGTGCCCATGCCCATCGGGCCGCGCGCCGTGTCGCCATGCACGATCTCCACCAGCGATTCGTCCACGCCAAGCATTTCCGCGATCACCTGCGGGAAGGCGGTCTCATGCCCCTGCCCGTGGCTGTGCGAGCCGGTCATCACCACGATGCCGCCGGTTGCGTTGACGCGCACAGTGGCAGATTCGTACAGACCCGCACGCGCGCCCAACTGGCCGACAAGGTTCGACGGCGCGATGCCGCAAGCCTCGATATAGCAGTTCACGCCCAGACCGCGCAGCAGGCCCTTCGCCTCGGAAGCCTTGCGGCGGGCGGGGAAGCCGGCCACGTCGGCGATTTCCAGCAGCTTGTCCATCGTCGCATCATAGTTGCCGGTGTCATAGACCACGGCCACCGGCGTCTGATACGGGAATTCGCGGACAAAGTTCTGACGGCGCAGCGCGATGGGATCGACACCCAATTCGCGCGCCGCCTTGTCGATCACGCGCTCCAACTGGAACGTCGCTTCGGGGCGGCCCGCGCCACGATAGGCGTCCACCGGTACCGTATTGGTGAACACGGCCTTCACGTTCACATAGATATGCGGCGTCTTGTAGTTGCCGGCCATCAGCGTGCCATGCAGCCATGTCGGCACCGACGGCGCAAATGTGGACAGATAGGCGCCCATGTTGGCGTAGGTTTCGGTGCGGACGGCGACAAAGTTGTTGTCCTTGTCCAGCGCCAGTTCGATCTTGGTGACGTGGTCGCGGCCATGCGCATCGGACATGAACGCCTCGGACCGCGACGAGGTCCATTTCACGGGTCGGTTCAGTTTCCGCGCGGCGAAGGTGCAGAACGCTTCTTCGGCATAGTGGAAGATCTTGGTGCCGAAACCGCCGCCGACGTCGGGCGACACCACGCGCAGTTTATGTTCCGGGATGCCCAGCACGAAGGCGCCCATCAACAGGCGGATCACATGCGGGTTCTGCGACGTTGTGTACAGCGTCGATTCGTCGGTCGCGCGGTGATAGTCGCCCACGGCCACGCGGGGTTCCATCGGGTTGGCGATCAGGCGGTTGTTCACCAGTTCCAGCGTTGTGACATGCGCGGCGCCCTTGATCGCGGCGTCCACGGCTGCCTTGTTGTCTTCGACAAAGCCCCAGTCATAGCACAGGTTCGACCCGATCTCGTCATGGACCAGCGCCGAGCCTTCTTTCAGCGCGTTCTTCATATCGACGACGGCGGGCAGTTCCTCGATGTCCAGCACGATGGCCTCGGCGGCATCGCGGGCCTGTTCCAGCGTTTCGGCCACGATGGCGGCGATGGGATCGCCGACATGGCGCACCTTGCCCTGCGCCAGCACCGGATGGCCCGGTTCCTTCATCGCCACGCCGAACCGGTCGGTCACCTGCCAGCCGCAGGGCAGCCCGCCAACGCCGGCAAAATCCGCGCCGGTGAAGATGCGGATGACGCCGGGCATCGCGGATGCGGCGGTGGTATCGACCTTGTTCAGCCGCCCATGCGCCACGTCAGAGCGCAAGAAATACACATGCGCCTGGCCACGGATGTTTATGTCGTCGGTGTAATTGCCGGTTCCGGTCAGAAACCGCACGTCTTCGCGCCGCTTGATGCTGGCGCCGATGCCGTGATCCTTGGGCATGGTCTTCTCCTCCGAATGTTGAACCGGGTCGCCATCTGCCCCTCCAAGGCCGTGATGGCACCCGTGAAAAGCGTGGTCTGCTTATTCCGCAGCAACCGCAGGCATATCTTGGCCCGAAGCGGCCAGAACCGCTTTGACAATATTGTGATACCCGGTGCAGCGGCAGATGTTGCCTTCCAGATAATGCCGCACCTCGTGTTCCGTCGGCTTGGGATTTTCGGCCAGCAGCGCCGCCGCCGACATCACCATGCCCGGCGTGCAGAACCCGCATTGCAGGCCGTGATGGTCCTGAAACGCCTGTTGCAGCGGCGACAGCGTGCCATCCGCGTCCGCCATGCCCTCGATGGTGGCGACCGTCGCGCCTTCGGCCTCGGCGGCGAAAATGGTGCAGGATTTCACCGCCTTGCCGTTCACATGCACCACGCAGGCCCCGCATTGCGAGGTGTCGCAGCCCACATGCGTGCCGGTCAGGTTCAGCGTGTCGCGCAGGAACGACACCAACAGCGTGCGTCCCTCGACTTCGCCCGAACAGGTTGCCCCGTTCACTGTCATTGTTACCTTCATCAGGTTTCCTCCCGTTCTGATGTTGTGGCTGATGTTCAGGCCGATGTGTCGGATTTGCCGAACACACGCCCCAGCCAGCCTTTTTTCGCTTCCGGTTCGGCAGTAGTCGCGGCTTCTGCGACCGCGTCCGGTCCTTCGACCGCCGCCTTGAACCGGGTAAAGAAATCATCCGCCATCTTCTTGGCGAATCCGTCGATGATGCGGCTGCCCAATTGGGCCAGCTTGCCACCCACATGCGCCTCGACATCATAGGACAGGCGCGTGCCACCGGGAATATCCTCCAGCCGCACCTTGGCCCCGCCCTTGGCAAAGCCCGCAGCGCCGCCCTTGCCCTCGCCGTTCAGGGTCAAGGCCTCGCCATCGATGCGGTCGGACAGGGTCACGGCCCCCTTGAAGGTGGCTTTGACCGGACCCACCTTCTGCACCACCGTTGCCTCGAATCCATCGGTCGGATTGCCGGACATTTCGGTGCAGCCCGGCACGCAGTCTTTCAGCACGTCAGCAGAAATCAATGCCGCCCAGACATCACTGCGCGGCGCAAAAATATCTTGCGAATCGGATAGATGCAAATTCGGTGCCTCCCTGGCGGCGCAACCGTTCCCTCTCCGGGGGTCAGGCGTGCCGTGCCAGTCCACCCGCAAGCGCCGCATCTGTCAATGGAATTCAGCGTGAAAGATCAGCGTCCCCGCGTTTCCGCCGACACCGCCCCTTCGATGCCGGTGGACCCGTAAAGCCAGTCGATGGCGTCATACCAATCCGTCGGCGATTTCGCCCGCATCACCGCGTTGCGCAGTTCGGCATGCGCGCCCGCCGGGTGATAGACATGCTGGCCGATCTCGCGCGATTGCAACTGCACCCGCGCCGTGCGCAACCGCCGCATGTCCTGATAGCGCACCAGCGCGCCCGCGATGTCATAGGGCGTGGTGGCGACGCAATGCGACAGCGCCACCGCATCTTCCATCGCCATGCAGGCGCCCTGGGCGAAGTATTGCAGCATCGGGTGTGCAGCGTCGCCCAGCAGCGCCACGCGCCCGTCCGTCCACGTCAGGATCGGGTCACGGTCGCACAGCACCCACATCTTCCAGTCGCTGCCCTTGTCGATGATCTGCTGGGCCACCGGGGCGATATGGTCGAACCCGCGCCGCACCTCGGCATGGGTCACCGGCTTGCCCGCCACCGGTTCGGGCGCGTCATTGTGGTAGGTCACGACAAGGTTGAACTGTTTCCAGCCCGACAGCGGGTAATGCACGATATGGCATTTCGGCCCGGCCCACAGCGTGGCGGCGTTCCAGCGCAGATCCTCGGGCATCTGGTCGGTCGGGATCACGCTGCGATAAGTGGTGTGGCCCGACACGCGCGGCGCGCCGTCGCCCACCATCTGCGCGCGCACCTTGGACCACAACCCATCCGCGCCGATCAGGGCGCGACCCGTGAGGCGCGTGCCATCGGCCAGATGCGCGGTGACATGATCGCCGTCCTGATCATAGCCGGTGACACCCGCATCGGTGAGCAAGGTCACCAGCGGATGCGCCTGACAGGCGCGCAGGAACACGCCATGCATCTCGCCGCGATGCACCACGGCATAGGGGTTGCGGAACCGGGCGCGGAATGCGTCATCCAGCGGGATGCGCGTGATCTCGTCCCCCGTCATCGCGTCCATCAACCGCAGGCTGTCGATATAGACAGCCATGGCGCGCGCCGCATCGCCCACGCCCAGATAATCAAAGGCGTGAAAGGCGTTCGGGCCCAACTGGATGCCCGCGCCGATCTCGCCCAAGGTCGGGCTGCGTTCCAGCACCGTGCTGGCGATGCCGCGTTGCGCAAGGCCGATGGCCGCGGCCAGCCCGCCGATGCCGCCACCCGCGATCAGGATCATGTCTGTCATGTGGTCCCCCTCGATTATTAGGATGCATACTTATCATTTGCACGCATGTCAAACCGCAACCGCGATGCCCTGCCACTGGACCCGCCGGACCGCGCAGGTTAAGCCCCGGCCAGCCTGAAAGGTTGTCGGCGATGCGCATGCCCTATCCCCAGACCCGCGACCTGCTGCTGATCGGCGGTGGGCATACCCATGCGCTGGTGCTGCGGATGTGGGGGATGCGGCCCCTGCCGGGGGTGCGGCTGACGCTGGTCAATCCCGGCCCCGTAGCGCCCTATACCGGCATGCTGCCCGGCCATGTCGCGGGGCACTACACGCAGGATGCGCTGGAAATCGATCTGGTGCGGCTGGCGCGGTTTGCCGGTGCCCGTTTGATCATGGCCCGCGCTGTCGCAATGGACCCCGCGCAGCACAATGTCACACTGGACGATGGCCGGGTGATCGGGTTCGACGTCGCCTCGGTCGATATCGGGATCCACAGCGAAATGCCGCAGATCGCGGGGTTCATGGCCCATGCGGTTGCGGCCAAACCGCTGGATGCATTTGCGGCGCGGTGGCGGGACCATCTGGCGGGTGTCGCCGCACGCAAGGTGGCGCCTGACGTGGCGGTGATCGGTGGCGGCATCGCGGGCAGTGAACTGGCGATGACGATGGCGCATGCGATCCGGGCGGCCGGCGTTGTGCCGCAGGTCACAGTTCTGGAGCAAAGCGCGAACCTTACGGGCCTGTCGTCACGCGGCACATCCATCCTGCGCCGCAAGATGCAGGAACTGGGCGTCACGTTCGCTGGCGGGATCACCGTTGCCGCGGTCGCCGCCGATCATGTGCGGCTGGCAGACGGGTCGGCGATCCCCGCAGCCTTGACAGTCGGCGCGGCGGGGGCGTTTCCGCATCCGTTCGCCATGGCCAGCGGCCTGAGCCTTCAGGACGGATTTCTGCGCGTTGACAGATATTTGCAGGCCGAAGGTCACACAGATATCTTTGCCGTCGGGGATTGTGCGCATCTGGTGGACAGCCCGCGCCCCAAGGCGGGTGTCTTTGCGGTGCGGGCCGCGCCGGTGCTGTTGCATAACCTGCGAACCGCACTGTCTTCCGGCGATCTGCGCGCCTTCCGGCCACAGCGGCATTATCTGAAACTGATCACCCTTGGCGGCCAGTCTGCTCTGGCGGAACGGGGTCCGCTGGCCTTGCACGGCCCGCAGCTTTGGCGGCTGAAAGACCGGATCGACCGCAACTTCATGGCCAAATTCAGCGATCTGCCAGCGATGGCCGTACCTGCACCGCCCGCCCGCGCCGCCGCCGGATTGCTGGAGGCTCTGGCGGAAAAGCCGTTGTGCGGCGGTTGTGGCGCCAAGGTGGGACCGGGGGTGTTGCAGGCCGGATTGGCCGCCTTGCCGCATCTGCCACGCGCCGATGTGCTGTCGGGACCGGGCGACGACGCGGCGGTGTTACTGGTGGGGAACGCCCGTCAGGTGCTGACCACCGACCATCTGCGCGCTTTCACCGAGGATCCCGGCCTCATGACCCGCATCGCCGTCCTCCACGCGCTTGGCGATGTATGGGCCATGGGGGCCGACCCGCAGGCGGCACTGCTGTCGCTGATCCTGCCGCGCCAGTCGCCGGCGTTACAGGCCCGCCAACTGGATGAAATTCTTCGCGCTGCCAACGCGGTACTGGCCGATCTTGGCGCGGCTTTGGTCGGCGGGCATACCACGATGGGCGCGGAATTGACTATCGGTGTCACCCTGACCGGCCTGTGCCCTGTGGCCCCCATCGGCCTGTCGGGCGCAGAGGCGGGCGATGCGTTGATCCTGACGCGGCCCATCGGGTCGGGTGTGCTGTTGGCGGCCGAAATGCAGCGCGCCGCGCAAGGGCGCGACATTGCGGCGTTGTTTGACGTGCTGTGCCAACCGCAGGACGCCGCATCCCGCATCCTGCGCGGCCATGCCCATGCGATGACCGATGTGACCGGTTTTGGCCTTGCCGGGCATCTGTCGGCCTTGGCGGGTGCATCGGGGCTGGCGGCGCGGCTGACAGGGGACATTCCGGCATTCCTTGGGGTTGCCGACCTGTTGGTGCAGGGCCACGGATCGCAGTTGGCAGCGGCAAACCGGGCCGCGGCGCCGGTCATGGGCGATGACCGACTGGGGGCGCAGGCGGGCGTCCTTTATGATCCGCAGACGGCCGGGCCATTGCTGGCAGCCGTTCCGGGCCCGCTTGCCGCCGCGCTGGTCGCAGAGTTGCGGGCAACGGGGTATCCCGCGCAGGTGATCGGCCATCTGGAAACCGGCCCGGCTGGTGCCATCACACTGGCCTAAACGCCAGATCCATGTGCCCGGCCCGCAGCGATCAGGCCGGAAAGCGCGTCAGCATCGTGGCCGCGGCGCGCCGGATCGCCGTTTCGCCAAGATCACCCATGTCCACCGTCCCCAGCGTGCCCGCCCGGTGGGTTTCGGCCTTGCGATAGCGGGGATCGTAATGCTGTTCCATCAGCGCCATCACCAAAGCCTCGGTCCGGCCCGTCGCGGCCATCGCCTGCCAATCGGCGACCACCGCGTGGCCGTGATAGGGCAGAAGCGCATCAAGTATGCCTGCCAAACGGTTGGCATCACGGGTAACATCGGCATAGGCCTGCGCGGTGAACCGCGCGCGCGCCGCCAGATCGGCCTCAACCATCACACGCGGCGCCTGTGCCATGGCCTTCCACAGCGCGGGCGGCACCAGCAGATCGCCGATCTTGGCTGCCTCGGCTTCGACAAAGACGGGGCGGGCCGGGTCCAGCGCGGCAAACCCGGCCGCCACCCGGCTTTCGAACATCTTCTGGGCAGGCTGGCCGCCCATG
>JBGSJU010000116.1:0-2748 GCA_041741655.1 Rhodobacterales bacterium | reverse complement strand
CAGCCCGCGTCGCGTCTTGCAGCGCCGCGTGCCCGCCAAAGGCGTCAAGGATCGCGCGGTGGCCGCGGGCGTCCAGCAAACCGCGGTCGTCATGCTGGCCATGCAGTTCCACCAGCGTATCGGAAATGGCCCGCAATACCTCGCCGCTGGTGCGGCGGTCGTTGACCCAGGCGGTCTTGCGCCCGTCGGCCATGTTCACCCGCCGCAGGATCAGGTCATCCTCCACCGGAAATCCCGCCTCGGCCAGAACGGCCCGCGCCGCGTGATCGGGGGGCAGGTCGAATACCGCCACCACCTCGCCCTGCGCGGCGCCCTGCCGCACCAGTTCGGCCCGACCGCGCCAGCCCAGCACAAACCCCAGACTATCCAGCAGGATCGATTTTCCCGCGCCGGTTTCGCCGGTCAACACGTTCAGACCGGGCTGGAACAGCAGGTCCAGCCGGTCGATCAGCAACATGTCACGGATTTCAAGCGCGCGCAGCATGGTCCCTCGCAGGATGGGGCCTGACCCCACCCCTTTCTACAACCACTGGCCCCTGATCGTCTGCCGATAGATTTGCGCCAGCCAGTTGTCGCCACGCGGCTTGGCCTCGAGGCCCCGCCCGGTCAACAGCTTGAAACTGTCGGCGTAAAATTCCGAGCTTTGGAAGTTGTAGCCCAAAATCGCGCCGGCCGTCTGCGCCTCGTCGGTCAGACCCAGCGACAGATAGGCCTCGACCAGCCGGTGCAGCGCCTCGGCGGTGTGGCTGGTGGTCTGGAAATCCTCGACCACAACGCGGAACCGGTTGATCGCCGCCGGATAATGCTGCTTTTTCAGGTAGTAACGCCCGATTTCCATTTCCTTTGACGCCAGATGGTCAAAGGCCAGATCGAACTTCAGGATCGACGACCGGGCATATTCGCTGTCGGGATAGCGTTCGATCACGGTGCGCAGCGATTGCAGCGCCTGAAATGTCAGGCCTTGGTCGCGGCCCACGTCGTCGATCTGATCATAATAGGACAGGGCCAGCAGGTATTGCGCATAGGCGGCATCGTCATCCAGCGGGAAGAAATCGATGTATCGCTGTGCCGCGGACCGGCTTTGTTCGTAATCCTTGGCCTGATGGAACGAAAACGCCTGCATGATCAGCGCGCGTTTGGTCCAGTCGGAATAGGGATACAGCCGTTCGATTTCGCCAAAGAAGAACGCGGCATCATCGGGACGCTTGCGGTCCAGTTCGTATTCGCCCCGGGTAAAGATCTGTTCGGCGGTGTAGGTTTCCAGCGGCACGTTGGACACCCGCGGATCGGACGAGTCGCCGCATCCCGCCAGTGCCAGCAAAACCATGCCTGTCGCGATGACCTGCGCCACGGACCGCATCTGGAACCGCTTGCCTGTCATACCCGTGTTCACCCCTGTCTGCCTGTCGGTCTTTGCGTGTCAGACCTGATTGCCGAGCGGTCTAGCACAGAAAAATCCGGGGCAAAACGCCTTTGGCGCAAATTGTTGGGGGGTCGGACACCACGATACCGCGACCGTTCACGCGACCGCCGGCAGTTCCCCGGCATGAACGCCCGCACCCGGCAGGCGCGATGCCATGGCGGCATCGCAAACGACCATCCGATAGGCCGTCGGGTCGGCAAACAGCTTGCGCAGCAGGTCATTCGTGATGCCATGCCCGGCCCGATGCCCGGTGTAGCGCCCGATCAGCGGCGCCCCCGCCAGGGTCAGATCCCCCAGCGCATCCAGCATCTTGTGCCGCACGGCCTCGTCGGCGTGGCGCAGGCCGCCGGGGCTGAGCACGTCAGCGCCATCCACCACAACCGCATTGTCCAGCGTGCCCCCCAGCGCCAACCCCTGAGCATGCATCGCATCCACATCGGCCTTGCGGCAGAAGGTGCGGCTGTCGCTCAGTTCGCGCACAAAGCTGCCGTTGGCCATGTTCAGCGTCTTGGTCTGCACCCCGATGGCCTTGTCGGCGAACTCGATGCGGAAATCGATGCGCAGCCCCACCGCCGGGTCCAGCCGCGCCATTACGTCACCGCGCCGCACCTCGACAGGTTTCAGCACCTCGATCGCCTGCACCGGCGCGTCCAGCACGTGGAGGCCGGTGTCGAGGATCGCGCGCACGAATTCCACCGCCGACCCGTCAAGGATCGGAACTTCGGGACCGTCGATATCCAGCAACGCATTGTGCACGCCGCAACCCGCCAGCGCGGCCATCACATGTTCGATGGTTGACACAGACACACCGTCGGCGTTCTCGATCAGGGTACACAACGGCGACTGATGCACCGCGTCCCAGCGGGCGGGGATCCGCGCGTCACGGTCGGTAACGTCGGTCCGCCGAAACCAGATCCCGGTGTTTGCCGCTGCCGGGCGCATCACCAGACGGGCCGGTGCACCCGAATGCAATCCGGTGCCGGTCAGGACGATCGCTGATTTCAAAGTTGTCTGCACGTCTGCGTTCCTTGTCTGCCACGATTGGCATGGTCCGACCCTTACCTAAGACGTGTGGCATAGCGGCTCAACTCACACTTTATAACGGTATGTGTCAGACGCAGGTTGGCAGGCGACGTCACGCAAGTATCTGGTCTGCAACGCAAAAGGGCCGCCCCCTAGGGCGGCCCCCTTCACACGTGTGACAGCGCCTCAGTTGGCCTGACGGCGCAGAAAGGCGGGGATCTCGATCTTGTCCTGCTCGGGTCCGCCGTCGGTGCGGGGCCGCGGGGCGGCCTGCGGCTGTGACGCCGGTGCGGCCTGTGTCC
>JBGSJU010000115.1:0-1653 GCA_041741655.1 Rhodobacterales bacterium | reverse complement strand
GCCCGGCAGCATCGCCACGACGGCCGCCTTGGCGGGCGCGCCGATGCAGTCGGAGGCAAAGCGGATCGTGCGGCCGGGAAAGGCCGCCTCCATCGCGGGCAGGATGTGGCGCAGACTCATCTCCTCGACCGGTTGGCCCTTGGGTCGCCCGAAATGCGCCAGCAGCACCGGGTGGCCGCCCTTGGCAAGAATCTCCTCCACCGTCGGCACGATCTTCTCGATCCGGGTCGCATCGGTGACCTGGCCGTCTTCCATCGGCACGTTCAGATCCACCCGCACCAGGACCGTCTTGCCGCCCATGTCGATGTCATCCAGCGTCTTCCAGGCCATGCGCGCCCCTCCTGATCCAGTTGCTCCCTTGCATCGCATCGCGGGCGTGGCGTCAACAGATGGCGTCAACGGATGGTGATGTGGCGCCCCGCTTTCTGCTGCCGCTTTGCCCTTTCCCTTGGCCCGCGCGCCCCTTAAGTTGCGCGCGACGTCCAGCGAGGAGACAGACATGGCCGAAATCAAGGACCCCGAAAACACCATCCTGATGGAGCTGACAGGCGGCACCGTGGTGATCGCGTTGCTGCCCGATATCGCGCCCCTGCATTGCGCGCGGATGAAGGAACTGGCGCGGGCGGGCAAGTATGACAATGTGGCGTTTCACCGGGTGATCGACGGGTTCATGGCCCAGACCGGCGATGTGGAACATGGCAACATGGAAAAGGACTGGAACCCGCGCCGTGCCGGCACCGGCGGGTCGGACCTGCCCGATGTGCCCGCCGAGTTTTCCGGCGTGCCGCATGATCGTGGCACGCTGGGTGCGGCGCGGTCGTCGAACCCCAATTCCGCCAACAGCCAGTTCTTCATCAACTTCGGCGACAACCATTTCCTGAACCGGCAATACACCATCTATGGCCGGGTGATTTCGGGGATGGAACATGTCGATGCGATCACGCGTGGCGAACCACCCGCGTCGCCGGACCGGATGATCAGCGTGAAGGTGGCCGCCGATGCGTAACGCGGTCCTTGCTCTGTGCCTGCTGGCCAGCCCTGCCGCCGCCACCGGCTTGCAGATCGATGTCGCCGGTGAAGGCGCCAACGGAACCATCGTGATCGACCTGCTGGAGGATGTGGCGCCGGGCCATGTCGCGCAGATCGCGGCGCTAGCCAGCGAAGGCGCCTATGACGACGTGGTGTTCCACCGCGTGATCGACGGGTTCATGGCCCAGACCGGCGATGTCCAGTTCGGCAAGCTGGGCGCGGACATGCGTCAGGCCGGCATGGGCGGGTCGGCGCGTCCCGATCTGAAGGCCGAGTTTTCCGATGTGCCGTTCGAACGCGGCGTCGTTGGCATGGCCCGGTCGCAGGACCCCGACAGTGGCAACAGCCAGTTCTTCATCATGTTCGCGCCGGGTGATTTTTTGAACGGACAATATACCGTGGTGGGCCGGGTGACGGCCGGCATGGACGTGGTCGATGCCATCAAGCGCGGCGAAGGCCGCAATGGCGAGGTGACAGGCCAGCCCGACCGCATGGTGAAGGTCACTGTCACCGAATGACGTGATCTTTGGTGCGATCTGAAACAGGGGCGCTGCGCCGCAGCGCCCCTGTTTCGTAAGGCACCGCCGAAGGCGGTGCGGCCCTGCGGCAGCGAGGGGGCGCGCC
>JBGSJU010000114.1:0-7683 GCA_041741655.1 Rhodobacterales bacterium | reverse complement strand
AAGGACAACGTAGGCCCCAAGGCACTGCTGCGCGATCTGGGTCGAACCGCGCTTGTGCTGGCGCGATTCGGGCCAAAGCGCGCCAGCACCTGCGCCGTGCGCGACAGATCGCGCAGCGTGGCGCGCGGGCCGATCGATTTGGCGATGTAATCTTCGACCACCGGACGCGCGACTTCCCAGATATTGATCTGCGGGTTCAGCGACCGCGCCACCCCTTCGACCACCACCATGGTGCGTTGCAACAGGATCAATTCGGTGCGGGTTTCCATGCCGAACCGTTCAGTGACCTCGAACAGATAGGCCAGCAGCCGCCCCATCGAGATCTGCGTCGCGTTCATGCCGAAAATCGGCTCACCGACCGCCCGCAGGGCACGGGCAAATTCGTCGACGTCGCGATCGGGCGGCACGTAGCCCGCCTCGAAATGCACTTCGGCGACGCGGCGGTAATCCTTGCGGATGAAGCCGAACAGGATCTGGGCATAAACCCGGCGGGTATATTCGTCGATATGGCCCATGATGCCGAAATCATAGGCGATGATGTCGCCATTCGCGCCGACCTTCAGGTTGCCCTGATGCATGTCGGCGTGAAAATACCCGTCGCGCAGCGCATGCAGCAGGAACAGGCGCAATACCCTTTCACCCAACGCGGCGCGATCATGCCCCGCCGCATCCAGTGCGTCATTGTCGCCCATCGGCGCGCCTTCGACCCAGCCCAGCGTCATCACGCGGCGCGCGGAATGGCGCCATTTGATATCCGGCAGGCGGAACCCCTTGTCATTCGCGGTGTTGGCGGCGAATTCTGCGGCGGAGGAGCTTTCCAGCCGCAGGTCCAATTCGCCCATCACCACGCCTTCGAAATGGGTGATCACGTCGCGCGGGCGCAACCGGCGCCCACCCGGCAGATGCTCGATCAGCCAGGCCGCCAGATGGAACGCATCGACATCCTTGCGAAACGCCCTTTCGATGCCGGGGCGCAACACCTTGATCGCGACATATTCGCCGGTCTCGCGCAGCCGCGCCTTGTGCACCTGCGCAATGGATGCGGCCGCGACGGGCTCGCTGATCTCGGAAAACACCTCGTCCCATGGCTGTTCCAGTTCCAGGGAAATGCTGGCCTTTGCGACATCCAGAGAAAACGGCGGTAGGCTGTCCTGCAACACGCGCAACTGGTTGGCCAACGCCTCGCCGACCACATCGGGGCGGGTGGACAGCACCTGACCGAACTTGATGTAGGCGGGGCCAAGCGCCGTCAGCGCGCGGGTGGCGGGCGGCATGGCAGGATCGCCCTTGATCCCGATCCAGCGAAACGGCCAGACCACGGCGCGGATCACGACACCCACCACGGGCGGCGCATTCAAGGCGTCCAGCACGACGGTCATTGCCCCCGTGCGTTCCAGCGTCGCGCCTGTCCGGATCAACCGCCATAGGTTGTGTGGTCCGCGCATCAGATTTTCCAGCCGGAATGCAGGCAGGCAATGCCCATCGACAGGTTGCGATAGGCCGCCTGTTCGAACCCCGCAGCCCGGACCATACCCAGAAAGGTCGCCTGATCCGGGAATTTGCGGATCGATTCCACCAGATACTGGTAACTGTCGCGGTCGCCCGCGATCATCTGGCCAAGGCGGGGGATGATGTTGAAGGAATATAGGTCATAGGCCCGCTGCATCAGGTCATTGGGGATCTGCGAAAACTCCAGCACCATCAACCGCCCGCCGGGTTTCAGCACCCGGAACGCCTCTTTCAGGGCGTCTTGCGGGCGGGTGACGTTGCGGATGCCGAAGCTGATCGTGTAGGTGTCAAAGCTGTTCGCGGCAAACGGCAGCGCCATCGCATCGCCCACCACCCAGTCCAGACTGTCGGCCAGCCGCAACGCCTCGGCACGCTTGCGCCCCTCGATCAGCATGGGTTCGGTCAGGTCCAGAACGGTGGCATGGGCATGGCCCGCCCGCGCCAGATAGCGGAACGCGATATCGCCGGTGCCGCCCGCGACGTCCAAGAGGCGGGTGCCGGGGCGCGGCGCGATCCAGTCCATCATCGCGTCTTTCCACAGCCGGTGGATGCCCAGACTCATCGCGTCGTTCATGATGTCGTATTTCGAGGCAACCGATCCGAACACGCCACGCACGCGACCGGCCTTTTCGCTTTCGGGAATATCCTGAAAGCCGAAATGTGTGGTTTTTTCGCCGTTGTCCTGCATGGGTCTTGCTGTCCTCTGCCGCCAAGACTTCTTATACGGGGCTGATCCGCCGCCGCAATGCGCCCTTCTGTCAGGTCCCCCGATGCCCGAATTGCCCGAGGTTGAAACCGTCCGTCGTGGGCTGGAACCCGCCATGACAGGTCAGGTGATTGCACGCGCCGAGGTGAACCGCCCCGATCTGCGCTGGCCCTTCCCGACCGGCATGGCCGACCGGTTGACCGGGGCGCGGGTGCTGGCGCTGCGGCGACGGTCGAAATACCTTCTGGCCGATCTGGATACGGGCGAAACGCTGCTGATCCATCTGGGCATGTCGGGACGCATGCTGGTGTCGGGCGTCGCGATCGGGACCTACGTGCATGACCATCCCGCACCGCAGAAACACGACCATGTGGTGCTGCACATGGACAAAGGCGCGCGCGTGACCTTCAACGATCCGCGCCGCTTTGGCGCGATGGACCTGATGCCGACCGGCGCGACCGGCACGCATCCGCTGCTGGCCGGGATCGGGCCAGAGCCTTTTGGCAATGATTTCAACGAGGAATACCTGTTGTCGGCCCTGCGCGACCGGCGCACACCGATCAAGGCCGCGCTATTGGACCAGCATCTGGTGGCGGGGCTGGGCAATATCTATGTCTGCGAAACGCTGTATCGCGCGCGGATCGCGCCAGACCGGCTGGCCCGCGACCTGACCACGGCGCAAGTGCGCGGATTGGTGCCGATCATCCGCGATGTGCTGGCACAGGCGATCACGGCGGGCGGGTCATCCCTGCGCGATTTCCGGCAGGCCGATGGCGAATTGGGGTATTTTCAGCACCGGTTCGATGTCTATGGCCGCGCTGGCGAACCTTGCCGGACGCCCGGCTGCCACGGCACGATCCTGCGGATGGTCCAGTCGGGGCGGTCGTCCTTCTACTGTCCGGTTTGCCAAGTCTAGCATCGGCAGGCAAAGACCGCTTGATCACCCGGACCAATAGGATAATCAATCGGGGTCCGGCAAACAGACAAAAGGCGCCTCTCATGGCCTATGATACGATCATCGTCGATGTCGAAGACAGCGTTGCGGTCATCCGCCTGAACCGGCCCAATGCGCTGAATGCCCTGAACGAAAAGCTGCTGACCGAACTGGCGACCGCGGTGACCGCGGCGCAAGCCAACGACAAGGTTCGGGTCATCGTCCTGACCGGGAGCGACAAGGTCTTTGCCGCCGGCGCCGACATCAAGATGATGCGGGAAAAATCCTATACCGACGTCTATCTGGACGATCTGTTCACGCCCGAAACCAGCCAGATTTCGCGCGTCCGCAAGCCGATCATCGCCGCCGTTGCCGGCTATGCGCTTGGCGGAGGCTGCGAATTGGCGATGATGTGCGATTTCATCATCGCCGCCGACACGGCCAAGTTCGGCCAGCCGGAAATCAACCTCGGCGTGATGGCGGGGCTGGGCGGCACGCAGCGCCTGACCCGCTTTGTCGGCAAGTCCAAGGCGATGGACATGAACCTGACCGGGCGGTTCATGGACGCGGAAGAAGCGGAACGATCCGGGCTGGTCAGCCGTGTCGTCCCGGCCAAGGACTTGATGAAGGAAACCATGGCCGCCGCGAGCAAGATCGCCGAAAAATCCATGATCACCACCTATGCGATCAAGGAATCAGTCAACCGCGCCTTCGAAACCACCCTGAACGAAGGGCTGTTGTTCGAACGCCGGGTATTTCACGCCCTGTTCGCAACCGAGGACCAGAAAGAAGGCATGTCCGCCTTTCTGGAAAAGCGCACGCCGCAGTTTCGCGATCGCTGATCCGGCATCGGACGCGCGATTCCGGCTTGCGTTCTGGCCCGCGCTGGCCTATCCGACTCGACAGACATGCGCGTGAGGCCCGCCTAGGCCAGAGATCCCGGTATCGAACCCGGAGTCGGGTTCTCCCGCGTCATACCCATTTTGTAACGCAAGACCCGACAGAAAGAACCGCACATGGCCAACACCGTCCAGTCCGCAAAACGCGCCCGTCAAAGCGAAAGCCGTTTTGCCATCAACAAGGCGCGTCGCTCGCGCATCCGCACCTTCCTGCGCAAGGTCGAAGAGGCCATCGCAGCCGGCAATCAGGAAACCGCATTGGCGGCTCTGCGCGCGGCCGAACCAGAGCTGATGCGGGGCGTCACCAAGGGTGTGGTGCACAAAAACACCGCATCGCGCAAAATTTCGCGCCTTGCGGCCCGGGTCAAATCGCTCGGCTGATCCTTGCTCCATGTGAACCTGCGGGGGTGCTGCCGATCTGGCAGCGCCCTTTTTGCGTTAAATTTGGTGGTTTTTGGGCATACCAGATTCTTTTTCCACCGGTGCGGAGTCAAGCGCGAAGTTCGGTTGCAGCCCTTCGTTGCGGCTTGATAGGTTCGAACCTGCGAGTCACCTCGCCCTGGGGAAACAGTTTGAACATGCGATCGCAAGACAGGCGAAAACCGCCCATCTGCGCGAAGATGTGAAACTGCGCCCGGTGCAGTAATGGTAGGGCCACCATTTCCGGCGCGTCCAAAGCATGTTCCGTGCATGCAACCGTTTTGTGTCGGCGTCCTGGCGGCGGGTGAAAACGTGGCAGGCGTTTGTGCGCGTGAATGGTTGGAACCGGTGTCAGACCGGGGTGCGGCGGAACGGATGGGACGGACAACAGACATGACGCAGGACCAATGGGGCCAATTACGGTCAAATCTTCTCAAGACGGTTGGAAAACACAATTTTCAGAACTGGATCGAGCCCCTGAAATTTGCGGCCATCACGGATGGTGTGGCGCTGTTTGATGTTCCCACCGTGTTCATGGGAAATTACGTGTCGCAGAATTTCGGCGATGTGATTCTGGGCGAACTGTCGCGCGCGGGCGAACAGGTCCGGCGTGTCCAGTTTCAGGTTGCGGCAAACCATGCCGAACGCCCCGCCAAACCGGCCACCGCACCGCGGACGAATGGGCGTGCCGTGCATGCCGACGACGAACTGCGCGGTGCGCCGCTGGACCAGCGGTTCACCTTCGACACCTTTGTGGTGGGCAAACCGAACGAACTGGCCCATGCCGCCGCGCGCCGCGTGGCCGAAGGCGGGCCTGTCACCTTCAACCCGCTGTTTCTGTACGGGGGCGTAGGGTTGGGAAAAACGCACCTGATGCACGCCATTGCGCATGAGTTGCGCGCGCGGCAGCCGCATCTGAACGTGGTCTATCTGTCGGCGGAACAGTTCATGTATCGCTTCGTGCAGGCGCTGCGCGAACGCAAGATGATCGATTTCAAGCAATTGTTCCGGTCGGTCGATGTGCTGATGGTCGATGACGTGCAATTCATCGCCGGCAAGGACAGCACGCAAGAGGAATTCTTTCACACGTTCAACGCGCTGGTGGACCAGAACAAGCAGATCGTGATCTCGGCGGATCGCGCGCCGGGCGAGATCAAGGATCTGGAGGATCGGATCAAGTCGCGTCTGCAATGCGGACTGGTGGTGGACCTGCATCCGACGGATTACGAACTGCGCCTCGGTATCTTGCAAACCAAGGCCGAGATGTATCGCGCGCAATATCCGGGGTTGCAGATCGCGGACGGCATTCTGGAATTCCTCGCGTTCCGGATTTCCACCAACGTCCGTGTTCTGGAAGGTGCGCTGACCCGCCTGTTCGCCTTCGCGAGCCTTGTCGGCCGTGAGATCTCGATGGATCTGACGCAGGACTGTCTGGCCGATGTGCTGCGCGCGTCCGAACGCAAGGTCACGGTCGAAGAGATCCAGCGTCGCGTGGCGGAACATTACAACATCCGACTGTCCGACATGATCGGCCCGAAGCGGCTGCGCAGCTACGCCCGCCCGCGGCAGGTGGCGATGTATCTGTGCAAGCAACTGACCTCGCGGTCGCTGCCTGAAATCGGCCGGCGGTTCGGCGGACGTGACCATACCACCGTCATGCACGGGGTGCGGCGGATCGAAGAGCTGAAATCCTCGGACGGTCAGATCGCCGAGGATATCGAATTGCTGCGCCGCTCGCTCGAGGCGTGATCCGAAGGCGTGACAATCCTGCCGCAGGCGCGAAAAGGCTTGTTTCCGTAGGCGATTTGGCTACCTTGCCGGTCCCGGCACCGTTGTAGAATGGCCGGAACGGGACAGGAGCGATGGTCATGAAACTCAGCATCGAACGCGGCGCGCTGCTCAAGGCGGTTGCGCAGGCGCAATCCGTGGTCGAGCGGCGCAACACCATCCCGATCCTCGCCAACGTGCTGATAGAGGCCGAAGGTGATACGGTGCAATTCCGGGCAACTGATCTGGATATCGAGGTTGTGGACAAGGCCCCGGCGATGGTCGAACGCGCCGGGTCCACGACCGTTTCGGCGGTAACGCTTCACGAAATCATCCGCAAACTGCCCGATGGCGCGCTGGTCACGTTGTCGGATGATGGCATGGCCGGGCGGTTGTCGGTCATTGCGGGCAAGTCGCAGTTCAATCTGGCCACCCTGCCGAAAGAAGATTTCCCGGTGATGGCGAATTCGGAGTATGCCGCGAATTTCACCGCACCCGCGCCGGCGTTGCGCCGGTTGTTCGACAAGTCGAAATTCGCGATTTCCACCGAAGAAACCCGTTACTATCTGAACGGTGTCTATCTGCATGTGGCCACCGCCGACGGCGTGTCCATGTTGCGGGCGGTGGCCACGGATGGCCATCGGCTGGCCCGCATCGATGCCGCTTTGCCGGTTGGCGCCGAAGCGATGCCGGGCGTAATCGTGCCGCGCAAGACCGTGGGCGAATTGCGCAAGCTGCTGGATGATGACGAGGCCAAGATTGCCGTGTCGGTGTCGGAAACCAAGATCCGCTTTGCCACGCCGACCATCACCCTAACGTCCAAGGTGATCGACGGCACCTTTCCGGATTATTCCCGCGTCATCCCGCAGGGCAACACCCGCCGGCTGGAAGTGGACGCCAAGGAGTTCGCCTCGGCCGTCGATCGTGTGGCCACGGTGTCGTCGGAGCGGTCCCGCGCCGTGAAACTGAGCCTTGACGAGGACCGCCTGATCCTGTCGGTGAACGCCCCCGACAGCGGCGCGGCGGAAGAGGAACTGGCCGTCGCCTATGCCGACGACAAGCTGGAAATCGGGTTCAACGCCAAATACCTGCTGGAAATCGCCAGTCAGGTGGACCGCGAAAATGCCGTGTTCCTGTTCAATTCGGCGGGCGATCCCACGCTGATGCGCGAAGGCAATGACATGTCGGCGGTCTATGTCGTCATGCCGATGCGGGTCTGACAGGCCGCTTTTGTGGCGGTTTTTCTGACAGAGGTGATGTTGACCCAGTTTCGCAGCCATGCCGCCGCGCGGCTGGTGCTGGACGGGCGACCTGTTGCATTCTGGGGCGCGAATGGCGCGGGCAAGACCTCGGTTCTGGAAGCGATTTCGCTGCTGTCGCCCGGGCGCGGGTTGCGCCGCGCTGCAGCCGAGGACATGGCCCGCCGCCCCGGTGATGGTGGCTGGAAG
>JBGSJU010000113.1:0-10255 GCA_041741655.1 Rhodobacterales bacterium | reverse complement strand
TCGATGCGGGCGCCATTGGCGTTGGATTGCAACCGCCGCGACACCAAGGGTGGCACCGGCAGGGTCAGGCGGGCCAGCATGCGCTTGGCCTCGGCCACTTCGGCAAGACTCATCAGTTCGAAATCCAGCGTTTTCAGCCGTTCCTCGGCAGAGATGGTCAGCGAGGCGTCGATGTCGATCCGGGTTTCCTGTTCGTCCTCGGGCGTCTCCTCGGGCTGGTCCATGTTGCGGTTGGCGTCGCCCAGCAGGGCCTCGGCGGCCCGCTTTTCCGCCGCCTTGGCCGGGCGTTCTTCCTGCACGCCACGAATTGCGGGCAGCATCATCGCCATCATGTGTTCCAGAAACCGCGGATCGCGCCAGTACAGGCGGAAAATCTGCGCAAAGATCACCCGCTGTTCCGGGCGGTTCACGAAACAGGCATGCAGCGTCCAGTAGAAATCCGGTTTCGACGTAAACCCCGCCGCCGCCACCGCCTCGATCGCCGTCAGCACGCGGCCCGGACCTACCGGCAAACCCGCGCGGCGCAGGGCACGGGCGAAATGGGTGATGTTCTGCACCAGTTTCGGGTGATCGGGCAGTTCCAGCGGGATGTATTCGGCCATCTACATCGCGTGGGGGCCCTGCCCCCACACCCCCGGGATATTTGGAAACCAGAGAAGCAGGGGACACCACGTCATGCGGGGGCGAGGCTTTTCTTCGCCTCGTCCAGCAGGCGCTTGGCCTCGGACCCCTGCAACTTGGCGATATCGTCCTGATATTTCAGCACGGCGCCCAGCGTGTCGGCGATGACCTCGGGCGACAGCGTCAGCACATCCAGCGCCAAGAGGCATTTCGCCCAGTCGATCGTTTCGGCGACGCCGGGCTTCTTGAACAGGTCTTCGGTGCGCAGGCGCTGCACGAAGGCAACGATCTCGCGGCTGAGCGTATCGGAGGCTTCGGGCGCGCGGGCGGTCAGGATCGCCATTTCGCGGTCGAAATTGGGGTAGTCCACCCAGTGATAGAGGCAACGGCGTTTCAGCGCATCATGCACCTCGCGCGTGCGGTTCGAGGTCAGGATGACGATGGGCGGTTCCGGCGCGCGGATGGTGCCCAGTTCTGGGATAGTGACCTGAAAATCCGACAACGCCTCCAGCAGGAAGGCTTCGAAGGGTTCATCGGTACGGTCCAACTCGTCGATCAGCAGCACCGGCGCGCCGCCCGGTTGTGGGCGCATGGCGGCCAAGAGCGGGCGTTCGATCAGGTAATCCTCGGTGAACAATTCGCTGCGAAGCGCGTCGCGGTCGGCGCCGCCTGCGGCCTCGGCGGTGCGGATGGCGATCATCTGCGCGGCAAAATTCCAGTCATAGACGGCGGATGCGGCGTCCAGCCCTTCATAGCATTGCAGCCGGATCAGGCGGCGACCCAACGCGGCGGCGATGGCCTTGGCAATCTCGGTCTTGCCGGTGCCGGGCTCGCCCTCCAGAAACAGCGGGCGGCCCAGCCGCAACGCCAGAAACACCACCGTCGCCAAGGCGCGGTCGGCGACATAGCCTTGGCCTGCCAAGGTTTTCTGAACGCCGTCGATCGAGGCGATGTCTGTCATGCCGACCCTCCCTGGTCCTGACGCCAGACTGCATTCCCGGCGCGGCGCGTCAACCCCTGCCCAGATGCGCCACCGGTCACGATCGTTGTGGTCATGGTGTCCGATCCGCCACGGCTCCGGGATCAGAAGATGGGAAAGATTGACGTGAATTCCCGGCGCTGCCATGCTGAGACGCACTGATATAATGATAGGATCGCGGTCGGGCAGTGCCCGGAAATGACGGTCAGGAACGGCAGAGGCGTGCGATGAGCAGACATTTGGCAAGGGGCCTTTCCCCATGCGCATAACCGCTGTGACCTGCGTCAAGAACGAAGGCCCGTTCGTGATCGAATGGATCGCCTTCAACCGGGTGATCGGCGTGACGGATTTTCTGTTCTATTCCAACGATTGTTCGGATGGAACCGACCGTCTGCTGGATGCGCTGGCCGCGCAGGGCATCGTGCAGCACCTGCCGAACCCGGCCGAAGGACGCAATTACCAGATGGAAGCGTTGAAGGACGCCGCGAAACAGCCCTTGGTGCGCGATGCCGATTGGGTCTGGGTCGCGGATGTGGACGAATTTCTGAACATCCACGCGGGCGACCATAGCATCCCGGCGCTGATCACCGCCTGCGGCAATCCGCAGGCGATTTCCGTGACGTTCCAGTTCTTCGCCAATGGCGGGGTGGACGGGTTCGTCGATGCGCCGGTGACCGCGCAGTTCCCCCGCTGCCACAATCCCGACCTGTGGTGCGGCGAAACCGCGATCGAGGTCAAGACACTGGTACGAAATGATTTTCCCTTGCAGTATTACGGTGCGCATCGCCCGTTCTTCAAGGACAAGCTGGCGAAGAAACGCCATCCCGTCTGGACCGATGGGTCGGGCCGTCCGGTGCCGCACAGGTTTCTGATCGCCGCCAATCCGCGCCGCATCCGCAAGTTTCCCAGCCTTGGCGCGCGGACCCACGCCACCTTGAACCATTACGCGCTGCGGTCGCTGGACAGCTATCTGGTCAAGAACGACCGCGGCGATGTGAACCGCGACAATCGCGCCTTTGACGACACTTATTGGCGTGAAAGGAATGACGGGGCTTGGGAGGATCTTTCGATCCAGCGTTACCTGCCGGCGTTGCAGGCCGAGATGGACCGGTTGCGCGCCGACCCCGCCATCGACGCCCTGCACCGCGCGGCAGTGGCGGCGCATGTCGCCAAGCGTGACGAATTGCTGGGCCGGGCGGACTATGTCGCCATGCAGGCGCAGTTGCGCGCCGCGTCCACCCTGCCGCCGCAAGAGGAAAAGATGCTGGCCGACCTTGGGCTCTTGGACGTGGTCGCGCCATGAGGCTGCGTGTGGTCAACCTTGGCCTGCCGAAATCGGGCACCACCACGTTGGCGCATGCGCTGCGGCTGGCGGGGCTCAAGGTCGCGGATTACCGCATCCGCCGCCGCCAGACCCCGGATGCGGAATTGCACAACGCCTATGTTGCCGACCTGATGTATCGCGGGTTCTTTGAAACCGGCGACCCGCTGGCGCATATGGATGATTTCGACGGCTTTTCCGAGGTGTCGTGCCTGACCGCCACCCACACGCTGTGGCCGCAGACCGATTTCGCGCTGATTGCCGCGATCCGGGTGGCGCATCCCGGCGTCCGGTTCGTGGCGTCGCGGCGCGATGCGCGGGCGATGTCGGACAGCATGCTGCGCTGGTCGAACCTTGGCACCGAACGCCTGCCCGCCGGCGATGTGCCCGGTCTGCCGGCGAGATACGGAGCCACGACCCGCGAACGCATGACATGGATCGACGGACATTATGCCCATCTGCGCGCGATCTTTGCCGGCGATCCCGCCTTTCTGGACTATGACCCCGCCGACCCGGACGCCCGCGCACGGATTGCCGCCCATATCGGGCGCGACCTGCCGTGGTGGGGCACGGCCAATGCCAATCCGCGCGATGATGATGATCAGGAGGATGCGGCCTGATGCGGATCCACCTGCATATCGGGCTGGAACAGGTCGGTGCAGGCCGGTTGCAAGCGGTGTTGGCAGACAAGCGCGAGCAGTTGGCCGCGCGCGGCATCCTGTTTCCGCGCAGCCTTGGGCCACGCAACCATACGCGCCTGTATATGGCGGTGACGGACCCTGACCACATCGATCCCCTGCGGTTCGCTCGCGGCTACATGATGGCCGACAAACAGGCCGCATTGCGGGCGGAGATTGCGTTGCAACTGCACCGTGACATCGCGGCGACCAATCCGCATACTCTGATCCTGTCGGCCAGCCAGCTGGGCGCGTCGCTGCACCGGCCATCCGAACTGGAACGGCTGCGCGCGCTGCTGACGCCGTTGTCCAATGATATCCGCATCGTGGCCCATATCGATGAACAGGGTCGCCTGCTGGCACGCCATTATGCCGAACAGGTGTTGGAGGGGCGCAGCGAGCCGCTGGATCTGGAACTGGAACTGGCAGGAAGTGCCGACTGGTGGGACGATTGCCTGCTGGACGCGCATCGCATCGCGCCCGACAAGGGGCTGTTTCTGGAAACCCAGACGCCGCCGTTCTGGCTGGATTACGCGCGGTTGCAGGCGTTCTGGGAAGCAACATTCGGTGCCGGATCGTTGTCCTTGCGTCCCTACGACGCTGACCTGTTTTATGGCGCGGCTGTCACCGAGGAAATCCGGGCCATGTTCGCATTGGAAGAAGGCCTTGGCCTTGCCACCGCCGCGACACCGCCGGGGGAACCATCCGCCGCTTGGATTGCGCGCGCCCGTCAGTTGAACCGACTGTTGCTGCATGTACTGGCCACGTCGAAACGCATCCTGCCGCGCCCGCTGTGGCGGAAATTCATGGCCGAAATCCGCGAAGACGGCCCGCCTATCGACCCGGCCAGCCTGTCCGCGGTTTCAAAGGGCTTCGCGGCGATGAACAAACGCCTGATCGCGGCGCATCCGGCGCTGACCGAGGCCAGCCTGAAACGGACCCGTGCGCGCGGGGCGTGGACCGAGGCGGTGCCGGGACGCGGCTATCGCGCCTCGCAGTATCTGCTGGCCTTCCTGTGGCGCATCGATCAGGCCACCGAAGAGGCCCGCAAGGACATGGCCGCCGATCTGGCGCGGTTGAAATCGACGCCGGCAGCGGCCAATGCGCCGGACCCAGTCGAGCCTGAGCCCACCGAAGCGGTGCCCGAGGTTGACGGCCTGACGCCCGCGGCCCGTGCGATCATGCCGCCGCTGGCCGTGCAGAATTTCGTCAAGTTGCGCGAGTCGTCGTTTCGGCCGCACAACAAGCTGGGCATGGTCAATGAGGAAGCCTTGGCGGCGGCCTATACCGCCATGCCGCCCAGGCAATTGCCGCCGGGGTCCAGCGGCAATGTCATTGTCGGCTGCATGAAGAACGAAGCACCCTATATTCTGGAATGGATCGCCTATCATCGCGCCATCGGTGTGGACAATTTCCTGATCTATACCAATGGCTGCGAAGATGGCACAGCGGAAATCCTTGACCGGCTGGACGCCATGGGAATCTTGCAGCACCGCAACAATGACGACTGGAAGGGCAATTCGCCGCAACAATATGCGCTGAATCAGGCGCTGAAGGAACCCGTCATCCGCAATGCAGATTGGATCATCCATATCGATGTGGATGAATTCATGAATATCCGCTGCGGCAATGGCACGCTGGTTGACTTCTTCGCGGCTATTCCCGATGCGACCAATGTCGCCATGACATGGCGGCTGTTCGGACATAATGGCGTGACCGATCTGCGTGATGATTTCGTGATCGACCAGTTCGACCATTGCGCGCCGAAATTCTGCCCGAAACCCCATACGGTCTGGGGGTTCAAGACAATGTTCCGCAACATCGGGGCCTATGCCAAGATGTCGTGCCATCGCCCAAATCAATTGGATGACGGGTTCAAGGATCGGGTGAAATGGGTCAACGGATCGGGCCGCGACATGACCCGCGAAGCGGTAGAGAATGGCTGGCGCAATTCGGTCAAGTCGATCGGTTATGATCTGCTGCAACTCAATCACTATGCGCTGCGGTCTGCCGAATCCTTTCTGATCAAACGCCAGCGCGGCCGCGCCTTGCACGTGGACCGGTCCATCGGCATCAATTACTGGATCCGGATGGATTGGAGCGACTATCGCGACATCACGATCAAGCGAAACATTCCGCGCCTGCGCGCCGAATACGACCGGCTGCTGACCGATCCGGCGCTGGCGCAATGGCATCGTGCTGGGATGGACTGGCATCGCGCCAAGGCCGCGGAATTGCACGCGACCCCGGAATTTCAGGATTTGTATGAACAGGCGCTGAACGTGAAACTGACAACAACAGAACGCGTGGCCTATGCGCTGGCGCTGGATATGGAGAGTTGACGATGGCCCGCAAGACATCTGCCGCCGCCTTACGGCGCGACATCGACGCACCTGCACCCCCGGTTCCTGTGTCGCGCCGGTCGGTTTTGCCCAAGAAAATGACGCGCCTGATGCAGGACCGCGACGATGCCACCCAGCCAATCGACCGGGTCACTGTGGTCGCAGACGATCCGGCACCGTCTGGTCAGAACCGGATGATCCAGAGCCATGGACTGCGATTTCCCTTTGATCCGGCGGTGCTGCGGCCCCGCATCCGCCAGGCGCTAAAGGCCGAGGGCTATGAACGCAAGGAAACCGACGCGGTCCTGCGCATCGTCAAGCCCACTGACACCGTCATCGAACTGGGCGCCGGCATCGGCTACATGTCCACGCTGATGGCGGTGAAATGCGGCGCAACCGTGCATGCCTTTGAAGGCAACCCCGACCTGATCCCCTATATCCGGAGGGTGCATGCCGAAAACCACGCAACGCGCGCCACCATCCACCACGCGCTGATTGGCGAAACCGCTGGCCACGCCAATTTCTATCTTCGGCGCAATATCCTTGCCTCGTCGATGGCCGAACTGGACAGTGAACCCAGTGTCGCGGTCGCCAAGGTCGAGGTGCGCGCAGCGCGCGACGTGTTCGCCGCGCTGAACCCCACCGTTCTGGTCTGCGACATCGAAGGCGCCGAGGCGCAGGTGATCCCGTTCCTGCCACTGGCCGGTCTGCGCGCGGCGGTGGTGGAATTGCACCCGCAATGGATCGGGCAGGCCGGGGTGCGCGCCGTGTTCGACGCCTTTGCCGCCGCCGGGCTGACCTATTTTCCGCGGGCGTCCGAAGCCAAGGTCGTCACGTTCCTGCGGGGCTGGTAAGCCCGTGATGCGGGCGCTTGCCATCCTGTGTCAGCGCAACGAAGGCGCGTTCCTGCTGGACTGGCTTGCGCATCATCAGGCGGTCGGGTTCACCGATTTTCTGGTTTATTCCAATGATTGTCAGGACGGCAGCGATGCGCTCTTGGACCGGTTGGCGGGCCTTGGTGTGCTGGCCCATGTCCGCAATGACGGACCCCATGATGCGACGGGCGTGCAGTTCAGCGCGCTGAAGGCGGCGGCCGAACATCCGCTGACGCAGGCCGCCGACTGGATCCTGCCGCTGGATATCGACGAATTCGTCAACATTCATGTCGGCGATCGGACGCTGCCCGCCTTGCTGGCCACCCTGCCCGACGCCACGGCGATCACCCTGACGTGGCGGTTGTTCGGCAATGCCGATGTGGTGCGCTACCGCGATGTGCCCGTGCCGGAACAATTCACCCGGGCGGCACCGGCGATCATGGCCTGGCCCTGGCGTGCGGCGATGTTCAAGACGCTTTATGCCAATGATGGCACCTACCGCAAACCCGGCGTCCACCGCCCGCGTGACCCCGATCTGGCGCTGATCGATGCGGCGCGCTGGTTCGACGGCGAAGGCCGCGAATTGCCGGCGGAGTTTCGCAAGACACGGCTGTTCTCCCCTTTCGGCCGATCCAACCACCGGTTGGTGCAGTTGAACCATTATCCGCTGGGCGCGATGGAAAGCTTCGTGCTGAAGGCCGACCGGGGCCGCGCCGTACATGGCGATCACGCGCTGGGGCTCGACTACTGGGTGGAACGCAATCTCAACACCGACGAAGACAGGTCCATTCTGCTGCTGGCGCCACAGGTGGCCGCGCGGCGGGCAGCGTTGCACGCCGACCCCGAGGTGGCGCAACACCATGCGGCGGCAGTGGCATGGCGACAGGCCCGGTTCGACGCGCTGATGCTGCAGGAACCATCCCGCGCCCTGATGGGCCGGTTGTTGATGACACCGCCGTCGCGTTTGGTGACGCCGGATGCCGCGCGATTCCTGCTGTCCTACGCCAACCGCGCGCGCGGTCTGCCCAAGAACCAATAGCCAGAAAACCCCGCCGTTATTTCGCATTTCCGCCGCAAAGCCTGCTTAACCTTGTTATGCGTCTGAAGGACGGTAAAGGAAGCAACAGCATGGCAGAAACGCACGCAGCCATCGAGACCCCGATGGGCGGCCTGGCAAAGGCCGATTGGGTCGCGCGGTTGGCCGGCGTGGTTGATGCGGCTGGCCATATCGTGCCGTTGGGCAAACGCCATCTGGCGGCGTTCATCGACGCCGGTCGCACCTTGCTGGTGACATTTGAAACCATTGCCGGGATTCAGGCCCTGTCCGAAGATGGCCATCCCATCGGTTGGGAAATGGTGCGCCGGCGCGACTGGTCGCATCTGTGCCTGTTGTCCGATGGCGACACCTGGTTTCGCGAACGAAAGGTCTGGGGCTATTTCGACCGGCTGATCGACGACGGGTTCTTCGAGGATTTCGACACCGTGATCTTCTACGGCGCCGGTCCCTGCGGCTATGCGGCGGCGGCCTATTCGGTGGCGGCACCGGGGGCGACGGTGGTTGCTGTGCAACCCCAAGCCACGCTGGACCCGCGCGTGACCGAATGGGACGACCGTTTCCGCGACCATCGGCGGCTGGATTTCACTTCGCGCTATGGCTATGCGCCCGACATGCTGGACGCGGCTGCGCGGGCCTTTGTTCTCTATGACCCAGCAGAACGGATGGACGCGATGCACGCCGCGCTGTTCACCCGCACCAATGTACAGAAATTCCGCCTGCGTTACATGGGGGACGCCTTGCAAACCGGCCTGCTGGACATGGACGTGTTGCACCGGTTGTTGGAAATGGCCGCGGCGAGCGATCTGAACCGGCAGTCTTTCGCCACGCTCTACCGCGCGCGGCGGGATCATCCGGGGTATCTGCGCAACCTGCTGGCTGACCTTGACGCGCGCGGGCGGCCCTATCTGGCCATGCTGCTGGCGCGCAACGTGGTGAGCCGGATGAATGCGCCCCGCATGCGCCGCCGTCTGGAAGCGTTGGAAAGATCCGCGGCCGAGGGCAAGTTCCGCCCGCCGCCGCCCTGCGTCTGACCCGTCTGGCCGTTGGGCGGTGGATCGTGTAATCCCGGCGCATGATCAAAACGCTGACCATTCCCCGCCCCGACGACTGGCACCTGCATCTGCGCGATGGCGCGATGCTGCGCGCGGTCCTGCCCGAAACGACACGGCATTTCGCCCGCGCGCTGGTGATGCCCAATCTGGTGCCCCCGGTCGTAACCGGCGCACAAGCCGCCGCCTACTGCGACCGCATCCGCGCGGTGATGCCCGATGGGGCCGATTTCACGCCACTGATGACGCTCTATCTGACCGAAGCGACGGACCCCGACGATGTCGCCCGCGCCTTTGCCGCAGGCATCATCACGGCGGTGAAACTGTACCCCGCCGGGGCCACCACCAATTCGCATTCCGGCGTCGCCAATTTCGACCGCGTCCGCGCCGTGCTGGACCGTATGGCCGAGATCGGCCTGCCCTTGTGCGTGCATGGCGAGGTGACGGACCCCGCTGTGGACATCTTCGACCGCGAGGCGGTGTTCATCGACCGGGTGCTGGACCCGATCCGGCGCGCCACCCCCGGCCTGCGGGTGGTGATGGAACATATCACCACGCAGGACGGCGCGGATTATGTGCGCGCGGCCGACAGCGGCCTTGCCGCCACGATCACCACGCATCACCTGATCATCAACCGCAACCATATCCTCGCGGGTGGCATCCGCCCGCATTACTACTGCCTGCCGGTGGCGAAACGCGAAGCGCATCGGCTGGCCTTGCGCGCTGCCGCCACCTCGGGCGATGCGCGGTTCTTTCTGGGCACGGATAGCGCGCCCCATACGGATGCGAACAAGGAAACCGCCTGCGGCTGCGCCGGATGCTTCACCGCGACCAACACGTTGTCGATCCTTGCAGAGGTGTTCGAGGACGACGGCGTGCTGAACCATCTGGGCGCGTATGTATCCGGGCATGGCGCCGCGTTCTACGGATTGCCGGTCAACGCGGGCACGGTTACGCTGACCAAGGGTGATCCGGTGACCTATCCCGGGCAGATCATGACCGGCGAAGGCCCGGTCACGGTGTTCGACCCGATGATGCCGCTGCACTGGCGGGTGACCTAAAAACTGCCGAAGGCCATCCCCAACCCGATGATCACGGCGCAGGAGATCGTCGGCACCAGCACGGCGACCACGAAGATGTCGCCATAGGCCTGCCGGTGGGTCATGCCGCAGATACCCAGCAGCGTGATCACCGCGCCATTGTGCGGCAGGGTGTCCAGCCCGCCGGTGGCCACCGCCACCACCCGGTGCAGCAAGGCGGGTTCGACACCCTGCACGCTGGCCTGCGCCATCAGCGACGGGCCCAGCACATCCAGCGCGATCGTCATGCCGCCT
>JBGSJU010000112.1:0-1771 GCA_041741655.1 Rhodobacterales bacterium | reverse complement strand
CGACGCTCTATGCCGGGCTGGCGTTGCAGATCGCCGCGCTGGTGGCGCTGGCGCAACTGGACCCGGCCTGGGGCGTGGCGGCGTCGGTCGCTTTTGTCATGCTGGTGCAGGGGGTGTCCGGCGTGGCCAAGGATCTGGCCAAGATGTCGTCGAAATCGGCGGTCAAGCTTCTGGCCCCGACCACGGATGGCGGCCTGTTCCGCTGGGTTGCCGCCCTGACCGGGTCGAAGAACGCGGTCAAGGGGCTGGGGTTCTTTCTGGGCGCGGCGCTGTTGGCGCTGGCGGGGTTCACCACGGCGGTCTGGGCGATGGCGGCGGTGCTGGCGGTGATCCTGATCGCGGTGGTGCTGTTCCTGCCCGCCGGTTTGCCCGGCCGGATGAAATCCGACGAGGCGTGGGGCGGCTGGCGTTCCAAGGACCCGCGCGTCAACCGCCTGAGCCTTGCGCGCATGTTCCTGTTCGGCGCGCGGGATGTGTGGTTCGTCGTCGGCGTCCCGGTGTATTTTCAGGCCGTGCTGTCGGATGGCACGGCGGAAGGGCGGCGCGAGGCATTCTTTCTGATCGGCAGTTTCTTGGCCTTGTGGATCATCGCCTATGGCGCGGTGCAGGCGATGGCTCCGCGCCTGTTGGGTGGAAAAGCCCAGCCCGAGGCGGAAACGACCCGCAAGGCGATCCTGTGGGCGGGACTTCTGGTGCCAATTCCGTTCCTGCTGGCGCTGGCGGCGTGGGTGGCGGGCGAACCCTCCATTGAATTGTCCGCGGTGCTGATCGGCGGGCTCTTGGTGTTCGGGTTTGTGTTTGCGGTCAATTCTTCGGTCCACAGCTACCTGATCCTGGCCTTCGGTTCGGCGGACCGCATCACCCGCGATGTGGGGTTCTACTATATGGCCAACGCCGCCGGGCGGCTGATCGGCACGCTGCTGTCCGGGATCAGCTATCAGGTCGGCGGCTTGCCCCTTTGCCTCGCGACAGCGGGCATGATGGCGCTGGCCAGTTGGCTGGCGGCTCGGCGGTTGCAGGACGTCTGACACGCCGGTTTTGCGGCGCTTGACATAGCCTAGTAAAATAGTCAGGATAATGGGATAAGCCACCCGCCGCTCTGGTCCGGGAAGCCGGAAAGCCCTGTTGACAGGATCAGACCGATGAACCCTGCCGTCCTTTTCCGTTTTCTGCCCATGGACGCTCCGCGACTGGCGCGCGACGAGATTGTCATGTTGCTGGCCGATGCCTTGCTGCCAGACTGGGCCGGCATCGAACGCCTGCTGGACCGTGTCGAAGGCCGCGAGGTGCGGTGATGACCCGTCACACTCTGTTCCCCGTCACCGATCAATCCCCCGCCGTGCCGCAGATTGTGCCGGTGCATGATACCACGGTGCTGACGCAGGGCGGATCGCTGGCCCAGATCGTGCTGCATGGCCAGTGCTACTGGCTGCGCATCACCCGGGCCGGCAAGCTGATCCTGACCAAATAGCGCCACAGGGCTTTCCGTTGGCGTCCGCGTCGCTATGCTCCGCCAGAACGCAGGGGGAGCCATATGAAGATCGCAATTCTGGACGACTGGTCCGGGTCCGCCCTTGGCATGGCCGACTGGGCCAGATTGCGGACCGATCTGGGGGCCGAGATCACGGTGTTCACTGACCCCTTCGCCGGGCCCGATACGGTCGTGGCGGCGTTGCAGCCCTTTGACGTGATCTGCCTGATGCGCGAACGCACGCCGTTTCCGGCGGCGGTGATCGCGGCGCTGCCCGCGCTGCGGCTGATCGTGACCACC
>JBGSJU010000111.1:0-5155 GCA_041741655.1 Rhodobacterales bacterium | reverse complement strand
CGGCAGGCCCATGGCAGTGAGCCGCGCCAGCGCATCGGCGCGGGCGGGCGCAGTCCAGCCGGTGGTCACGGGCAAGGCCCCGGCCAGCCGGTCGGCCAGCGCATCGGGTTTCAGAACCGCCACCGTCATCCCTTCACCTCGGCCAGAATATCGGCATAGCCGTTGTTTTCGACCTCCAGCGCCAGTTCCGGCCCGCCGGTTTTCACGATGCGGCCATCGGCCATGATATGCACAACATCAGGGCGGATATGATCCAGCAGGCGCTGGTAATGCGTGATGACCAGAAACGCCCGGCCCTTGTCGCGCAGCGCGTTCACGCCGTCGGCCACCAGTTTCATCGCATCCACATCCAGCCCGCTGTCGGTTTCATCCAGAATGCACATCTTGGGTTCCAGAACCGCCATCTGCAGGATTTCGTTGCGCTTTTTCTCGCCCCCGGAAAAGCCGACATTGACCGGGCGCTTCAGCATCTCGGCGTCGATCTTCAGCGCCTTCGCCTTGTCGCGGATCAGTTTCAGGAAATCACCGGCGCTGACCTCGGGCTCGCCGCGCGTCTTGCGCTGCGCGTTCAGCGCGGTGCGCAGGAAGGTCATGTTACCGACGCCGGGAATTTCCACCGGATACTGGAACGCAAGGAACAGACCGGCCGCTGCGCGCGCCTCGGGGTCCATCGCCAGCAGGTCCGCACCTTGCAGCGTGGCCGACCCTTCGGTCACACGATACCCGTCACGGCCCGACAGCACATAGGACATGGTGGATTTGCCCGACCCGTTCGGCCCCATGATCGCGTGCACGGTGCCCGCCTTGACCGTCAGGGTGACACCCTTCAGGATCGGCTTGGCATCTTCTTCAAGTTCAACGTGCAGGTTCTTGATTTCAAGCATATTATTTCCTTTCAGGGGCAGCGTTCAGGGCCGCTGCATCAACTGGATGATCTTCAACAGGCGGTCGGCCGGGACCGCCATTGGGGTCACGTCAAAGCGCACCATGCGCCCGATGAGGGCGGCAGGCGGGCCGACAAAGTTCTCAACCGCGTGCAATTGGGTGCGGTCGGGATAGTCGTCGACAAACACTGTTACCGGATGCGGGCTGCGGAACGCCGCCGCCAGAACGCACCCGGCGCGGAACCTGCCGTCCACCAGCACCACATCAGGCGGCATGAAGCCGGCGATGTCCCAGACCTCCAGCGGATAGCGCGCAAACCGCTGCCATTCGCTGTGATCGACCGGGTGGCCCCATTCCTTGGTTGCGCCGATGTCGGACCACACGATGTCCACCACGCTGCCTTCGGCGGGCGGATTGGCGGCGAACCAGTCGCGCATCATCTGGGCCCAGACCGGATCGCTTTCGACCGACCAGATCGCCTTGTCCGGCATTTCGGCCGCCATAACGGTGGACCCGCCCGAGCCATATTCAAGGATCGACCGCGCCCGCGCATAGGCCGCGCGCAGCGCCGCCGCCTCGATCTCGGGCAACGTCAGGTCCGGGCGGGTGACGGTGGTCAGCGTCATTCCACCACCACCGCCGTGCCCGAGGCCGACACCATCAGCATGGATTGCCCCACCACCTCGTAATCCAGATCGATGCCCACCACGGCATTCGCGCCCAAAGCCTCGGCGCGGGCTTGCAATTCGGCCAGCGCGGTTTCACGCGAATCCTGCAATTTCGATTCGTAAGCACCCGACCGACCGCCGATGATATCGGTGATGCCCGCGAACAGATCGCGCACGATATTGGCGCCCATGATCGCCTCGCCCACCACGATGCCCTTGTAGGCGGTGATGCGGCGACCGTCGATATTGTCGGTGGTGGTCAGGATCATCTGTGTATCTCCTTACTTGCGGGGGCCCCAGGGTGTCATGCCGTCCCCCGGAACACCAAGGCGGCGCCAAATGCGATGCAGGCAAAGCCAAGCCCGGTCTGCCAGGAAATCGCCTCTTTCAACCAGAATACCGAAAACCCGGCAAAGACCACCAGCGTGATCACCTCCTGGATGGTTTTCAACTGCGCCGCGGAATAGACCTGATGGCCCATCCGGTTCGCCGGCACCGCCAGCCAGTATTCAAAGAACGCGATGCCCCAGCTGACCATGACCACGATCCACAGCGCCTTGTCCTTGTGGGCCAGATGGCCATACCAAGCGAATGTCATGAACACGTTCGACAGCGCCAGCATCAGGATGGGCGTGATGTAGGTCATGGTCATGCGCAGAGCTCCGCCGGCAGCAGATCGACATAGCCTTCGGCCAGCTTGCGTGGCACCCGCCCGCGGGCGGCGAGCGTATCAAGGCACAAAAGCGCCAGATCATGCGACCCGATCACCCCTGCCGCGATCAGCGCCAGATGCGCCAACGCGTCGTCGGACCAGGCATCGCGGTTTTCCAGCGACCGGATATAGACCGCGTCACCATCGATCAGTTGCGACCCCAGCGCAGCCGCATCGACCCGCGCGCGTTGCGAATGGCCCAGCATGCGCGCCTTCTGGTGCAGGAATTTATGCAACACAAAGCCCTGATCGCGCAGCGTGCGGTCCAGATCCCCCAGCGTGGGTTCGCCGTCATAAAGCCGGTAGAACCGCATTTCCGCCACCACCGCCACCGCACTTGCCAGCCGGTCGCGCCCACCCGCGATGACCGCACATTCCGCCCCCTGCGCATCCACTTTCAACAGGTCGATCCCGGGCAGATCGGCGATGTCATCCAATCGCCGCGTCGTGACCGACCGGCGGGTTTCCGTGCCCAGATGGCGGCGAAAATGGCCCAGATAGCCGATCGCCGCCGCGCTGAGCGGATAGAGCGACGACATTTCCGATGCCGGATAGGCGTGATACGTCGCCGCCCTGCCATCGCCAACGGCGTCAGGCAACACGGTCACCCCGTCCGGTGTCGTTTCCAGCAACTGCGCGCGTGCGGCGTCGTTCGGCTCAAACGCCCAGACCTGCGCTACCCCCGCCCGCAAGAGCGCCGCATAAGGCGGCTTGCCCAGCGGGTTCGCCCCCACATCGAAAATGCGGATCGGTCGCAGCGGGGACAACCGCCGCGCCAGATATCCGATCAGGGCCTTGCGCGTCACTGGCATCTGCATGTCCTGCTGCGGGTCCGGTCTGCGGTGCGCAGATCAGCCGACCGACCCTTCCAGCGAAATCGCCACCAGCGCCTGTGCCTCCAGCGCGAACTCCATCGGCAGCGCCTGCAACACGTCCTTGCAGAACCCGTTGACGATCAGCGCCACCGCCGCCTCTTCGCCCACGCCGCGGGCGCGGCAATAGAACAGCTGATCCTCGTCCACCTTCGACGTGGTCGCCTCGTGTTCCGCCCTGGACGTGGTATTGCGGATCTCGATGTAAGGCACCGTATGCGCGCCGCAGGTGTCCCCGATCAGCAGGCTGTCGCATTGCGTATAGTTGCGGCTGTTGGCGGCCTTGGGGTGCATCGACACGAGGCCCCGATAGGTGTTCTGCGCCTTTCCGGCGGAAATCCCCTTGGACACGATGCGCGACCGGGTGCGTTTGCCCAGATGCACCATCTTGGTGCCGGTATCGGCCTGCTGCATGTTGTTGGCGATGGCGATGGAATAGAATTCGCCTTGGCTGTCGTCACCGCGCAGGATGCAGGACGGGTATTTCCAGGTGATCGCCGACCCGGTTTCCACCTGCGTCCACATCACCTTCGACCGGTCGCCCCGGCAATCGGCGCGTTTGGTGACAAAGTTGTAGATGCCGCCCCGCCCTTCGGCGTCGCCGGGATACCAGTTCTGCACGGTGGAATACTTGATCTCGGCATCCTCGAGGATCACCAATTCGACCACGGCCGCATGCAGCTGCGCCGTGTCGCGTTTGGGCGCGGTGCAGCCTTCCAGATAGCTGACAAAGGCGCCCTTGTCGGCGATGATCAGCGTGCGTTCGAATTGCCCGGTGTTTTCGGCGTTGATGCGGAAATAGGTCGAAAGCTCCATCGGACAGCGTACGCCGGGCGGCACATAGACGAAGGACCCGTCGCTGAACACCGCGCTGTTCAGCGTGGCGTAATAGTTGTCGGATTGCGGCACCACCGATCCGATATACTGCTTGACCAGATCGGGGTGTTTCTTGATCGCTTCAGAGATGGAACAGAAGATCACGCCGGCCTTCTCCAGATCCTTCTGGAATGTCGTGCCCAGCGACACACTATCAAACACCGCATCCACTGCCACCTTGCGGCCCTCGACCGGCGCATTTTCCGCGCCCTCGATCCCGGCAAGGATCATCTGTTCGCGCAGCGGAATCCCCAGCTTGTCATAGGTCGCCAACAGCTTCGGATCGACCTCGTCCAGCGATTTCGGCTTGACCGCCATGCTTTTCGGCCGCGCGAAATAATAAATGTCCTGAAAGTCGATCTTGGGATAGCTGACCATCGCCCAGGTCGGTTCTTCCATCTGCACCCAGCGGCGATAGGCCGCCAGCCGCCATTCGGTCATCCAGTCGGGTTCGTCGTTCTTGGCCGAGATCAGCCGCACGATATCCTCGTTCACGCCCTTGGGCGCGAAATCCATCTCGATGTCGGTGTTCCAGCCATATTTGTAGGCGCCGCCGACGCGGGCCACCGCCTCGACGGTTTCGCGGTCCACGCCATCGCGGACATCGTCCTGCACGTCGGTCACTGTTGTGGTCATCGCCGTCTCCTTCTGTCGTCTGTGCCGGGCCTCAGCCGGCCCGGCGCGTTTCCTGTCTGCGGGCCGCCGCGCCAAAGGCATCGGCAAAGCGCAGCACCTGATCTTCGGTCACATCCGGCCCCAGCGACACCCGGATCGCGCTGGCGGCCATCGCCTCGTCATATCCCATCGCCCGCAAGGTCCGGCTGGCCCGCACCTTGCCGCTGGAACAGGCCGACCCCGCCGAGATGGCAAAGCCCGCAAGGTCCATCTGCATCACCTGCGTCTCGCCCTTCCAGCCGGGCGTCAGCAGGCACAGCGTGTTGGGCAAGCGTGCGATCCCTTTCCCGACCAAAATAGTCGAAGACGCCGCAGCAGCAATGGCCTGTTCTAGAATATTTCTAATTTCCGCCACCCGGTCCCAGACGCCATCCGCAAGATCGCGTGCCGCCGCCTGAGCCGCCGCACCGAAACCGACGATCGCGGCCACGTTTTCCGTGCCCGCGCGCCGCCCCATTTCCTGCCCG
>JBGSJU010000110.1:0-5503 GCA_041741655.1 Rhodobacterales bacterium | reverse complement strand
GTCGGCGGCGTCCAGCCCGTCATGCCCGCCCTTGACGCGGCGCAGCCGGTCCAGGGCGGTATTGCGCGCAATCACGGCCAGCCAGGTGATCGGGCTCAGCCCGTTCGCCTGATAGCGCCCGGCATTGTGCCAAACCTTGATGAAGATGTCCTGCAAGGCGTCCTCGGCTGCTGCGCGGTCATGCAAGACACGCAGCGCGATGCCGAATAGTTTCGCCGATGTCGCATCATACAGCGCCGCAAACGCCGCACGGTCCCCCATCGCCGTGCGGGCGATCCAGTTTTCGATCCTGTCCCGTGCGTCTGTCATGGCTGATCCTGTGCCACGGAACCGCGTGGCGGTCCAGCATTCTGCGGCGCGGTGTGCCGCGCGGGCCCTTCCCCTTGCTCCCGTCCGCGTTATGATGCACGAAACGTGGGAACAGACCACACGACGCTGGGGCACGCGGCCCGACGAAAGGATATCGCATATGGCGGATGGCAAGATCGAAACGGGCGCGAAACCGACCGAAGATATCTCGGTGCGCGAGGTTTTCGGCATCGACACCGACATGATGGTCAAGGGTTTCGCCGACCGCAGCGACCGGGTGCCCGAGATCGATCCGACCTACAAATTCGACCCCGACACCACGCTGGCGATTCTGGCAGGCTTTCGCAACAACCGCCGCGTGATGATCCAAGGCTATCACGGCACGGGCAAATCGACGCACATCGAACAGGTCGGCGCCCGGCTGAACTGGCCCACGGTGCGGGTGAACCTCGACAGCCACATCAGCCGGATCGACCTGATCGGCAAGGACGCGATCAAGCTGATCGACGGCAAGCAGGTGACGCAATTCCACGAAGGCATCCTGCCCTGGGCGCTGCGCAATCCCGTGGCCATCGTGTTCGACGAATATGACGCGGGGCGCGCCGACGTGATGTTCGTGATCCAGCGCGTGCTGGAACATGACGGCAAGCTGACGCTCTTGGACCAGAACGAGATCATCACCCCCAACCCCTATTTCCGCCTGTTCGCCACCGCGAACACCGTGGGCTTGGGCGACACGACAGGGCTGTATCACGGCACACAACAGATCAACCAGGCGCAGATGGATCGCTGGTCGCTGGTTGCGACGTTGAACTACCTCAGCCACGATGCAGAAACCGCCATCGTTCTTGCGAAAAGCCCGCATTACAACACCGAAAAAGGCCGCAAGACGATCAGCCAGATGGTGCATCTGGCCGCGCTGACCCGGACCGCCTTCATGAATGGCGACCTGTCCACCGTGATGAGCCCGCGCACCGTGATCACCTGGGCGCAGAACGCCGAGATCTTCCGCAACGTGGGTTATGCGTTCCGGCTGTCGTTCCTGAACAAATGCGACGAGTTGGAACGGCAAACGGTGGCGGAATTCTATCAGCGCTGCTTTGGCGAGGAATTGCCGGAATCGGCGGCGAGCATGGCGATGAAGTAATGTGGGCCAGGCTCGGTCTTGCACTGGTAGTCTGCAATGCCGGTCCCGCGCTGGCAGCAGATGAAAGCCTGCTGGAAGAGTCCGATTTCTACTATCAGTGCGCCGCGTTCTATCAGGGCGCGCTCGACTCGAAACTGCAACCCAAGGATCGCCCGACAGCGCGGATCGAGGCCGACATCGCCAAGGCGATCCGCGCCGCGGTCGGTCTCGGCATCACGGCCAGAGAAGGTCCCCGCCGCATGACCTTTGCCGAGATCGATGCGATGGAACGTCGCGTCGCGGTAAAGGCCAGCAGCTTTGAAGCGCAGTTCCGGGAAGACCCAGCTTACGGACGGACGTGGATCGTCGACGGGTTTGGCCATTGCGACAAGAAGATGGGTCAACTGCGCGCGGGCCAGTAGCGCCACGCGGCCCGGCCCTTTGACGGGGCCGGACCGCAGGCAAAAGGCAGGATCAGCCCCGCGCGGCCATCGTGGCCTTGGCCCACCAGACCATGTCATCCAGCAGCGCCTTGGCCGAGGGCTTGATCGACCCTTCGATGTCGGCCAGCTTGCCCGACCCGCCAAAACCCGGATGCACCTTCCAGAAATCGCCGCCGCCGATATGAACGGCGTTGCGCACCGGGACCATCTGCAGTTCGACCGCGATGTTGCGCAGGTGCGACAGCGCCGTGGCGCCGCCCATCGACCCGTAGGCAATCGCGCCCATCGGCTTTTTCGCCCATTCGACATAGGCCTGATCCAGTGCGTTCTTCAGCGCGCCGGTGATCGAGCGGTTGTATTCCGCAACGACGAAGATGTAGCCATCAAAGCCCGCCATCTTCTGCTGCCAAGCCACGGCAGCAGGGTCCTGTGACGGGGCCCAGGCGTTCGAGGCGACCTCGTCAAAGAACGGCAGGGCGGCGGCGCGCAGATCGACCAGTTCGACGGTCATGTCACCGCGCGCCTCGGCCTCGGCCTTGATCCAATGTGCCGGGATGTCGGCGAAGCGGGTCTTGCGGGTGGACCCGATGATGATGGCGATATGGGGTTTGGTCATGATGCGTGTCTCCTGACGCTGGGAAATCTGTGACTTACACATGACCGCAACGCCCCGACGCGGCAATTCCGCCCCGTCGCGCCCCATCTGTGCATGGCTGCACCGAACCGCTGCCCTCATCCGGGGGCTTTTCTTTCGATGCTGATCCGGGCAATCATCGCGCCATGAAAGCACCCAACGACAACCCCGCCGATCCGTTCAAGAAAGCCCTCGCCGAGGCCACGAAGGTCATGGCCAATGACCCCGACCTGACGGTGGCCTATTCGGTCGATCCGGCAGGGATGTCGGGCGACACGATGCGCCTGCCGCAGGTCAGCCGCCGCATGACCCGTGACGAGGTGCTGCTGGCGCGTGGCACAGCGGATGCGCTGGCGCTGTATCGCCGGTATCACAACGTGGAAACCCATGCGAAATACCGCCCCGCCGGCCAGATGGCTCGCGATCTGTACGAGGCGATGGAAACCGCCCGCTGCGAGGCGATGGGGGCCCGCGACATGCCCGGCACCGCGATCAACATCGACGCCAAGATCGGCCATGATGCCACACGCGCCGGCTATGACCAGATCACCCAGTCGGCCGATGCGCTGCTGGCGACGGCTGCTGGCTATCTTGTCCGGCATCTGGCCACGGGCCGCGACATGCCGCGCGGCGCGCAGAACGTCATGGACCTGTGGCGCGGGTTCATCGAGGATCAGGCCGGCGGCACGCTAGACGGGTTGCAGGAAAAGCTGTCCGACCAGACCGAATTTTCCCGCCTCGCCCGCCGGATCATCGAGGATCTGGGCTATGGCGACCAGTTGGGCGACGACCCCGACCAACCCGACCCCGAGGATGACGCGCAGGACGAGGCGAACGACGACGACGCCCCGGAATCAACCGGCGAGGACGACAGCGAGGACGAGGCCGACGCCGATCCCGAACGCAGCCAGGACGACAGCGACGATGCCGCCCAGGCCCAGGTGTCGCAAGAAGACATGGCAGATCAGGAGTTCGACGAAGACGCCGAGATGCCCGAAGGCGACGCGCCGCTGGAGCCGCCTCCCCCCGCGCCGCATAGCGACGCCGACCCGAATTACACGGCCTATATCACCGATTTCGACGAGGAAATCGGTGCCGAGGATCTGGCCGATCCGCTGGAACTTGAACGTCTGCGCGCCTATCTGGACCAGCAACTGGACCCGCTGAAAGGCGCGGTATCGCGTCTGGCCAACAAGCTGCAACGCCGCCTGCAGGCCCAGCAGAACCGCAGTTGGCTGTTCGACATGGAGGAAGGCATTCTGGATGCCGGGCGTCTGGCGCGCGTGGTGGCGAACCCGACGACGCCCCTGTCGTTCAAAGTCGAAAAAGACACCGAATTCCGCGACACCGTGGTGACGCTGCTTCTGGACAATTCGGGGTCGATGCGCGGTCGGCCGATCAGCATAGCGGCGATCTGCGCCGATGTACTGGCGCGCACGCTGGAACGCTGTTCGGTCAAGGTGGAAATCCTCGGCTTCACAACCCGGGCGTGGAAAGGCGGGCAAAGCCGCGAAAAATGGCTGGCGGATGGGCGCCCCGCCGGGCCGGGACGATTGAACGACCTGCGCCACATCATCTACAAATCCGCCGATGCGCCTTGGCGGCGCTGCCGCGACAATCTGGGCCTGATGATGAAAGAAGGCCTGTTGAAGGAAAACATCGACGGCGAGGCGCTGGAATGGGCGCACCGCCGCATGGTGGCGCGGCGCGAGGCGCGCAAGATCCTGATGGTGATTTCCGATGGCGCGCCGGTGGATGATTCGACGCTGTCGGTGAACCCGGCGAATTTTCTGGAAAAACACCTGCGCGACGTGATCGCGATGATCGAGCGGCGCAAGGCAGTGGAACTGCTGGCCATCGGCATCGGCCATGATGTGACGCGCTATTACACCCGCGCCGTGACCATCACCGATGTCGAACAGCTGGCCGGCGCGATCACCGAACAACTCGCGGCCCTGTTCGACAGCGATCCGCGCAAACGCGCAAGGGTGCTGGGGATGCGCCGGGTCGGCTGAGGTCGAGGGGGCGCTGCCCCCGCGCTGCGCGCCCCCCGGGATATTTTCGAACCAGAGAAGCCGGGACGCAGGTGCCGGAGAAGCACCCGGACGAACACAACGCCGTGAGGCGCTGTGCCGCGGTGGCAGCCGGTGCTATCTTTTGACCCGGAGGGTCGTGATGCGCCGTTTCGCCGTTTCCACCTGTGTTGTCGCGCTTTTGATGGCGGCCCAGCCGGCCGCCGCGGCGCCCACGACATACAGGATGGAACCCGAAGGCTCGACCGTCGGGTTCGAGACGGATTTCGGCCCTGACCGCATTACCGGCGCATTCAGCGTCAGCCGGGCGGATCTGACGGTCGATTTCGACAACGTGGCCAACACCAAGGTCGTGGTCACGCTGGACACCAGTCGCGCCACCGCCAGTTTCCCGTTTGCCGCGCAGGCGATGAAAGGGCCGAAGGTGCTGGACAGCCGCGCCTATCCCGAGATCTTCTTTGTCAGCAGCGCCGTGCGGCGGGCGGGCGACGGGGCCAAGGTGGATGGCGCGCTGACCATCCGCGGCATAACGCGGCCCGTGACGCTGGATGCGCGCCTGTATCGCCAGCAGGGCAGCGCGGCGAACGATTTCAGCCACATGACGGTGCGGCTGACCGGCGCGGTCAATCGCAGCGACTTTGGCGCGACCGGCTGGGCGGACATGGTCGGCGATCAGGTGCGGATCGACATCCGCGCGCAGATCGCCCGGGTGAAGTGACGGCGATGCGGATCCGGAACGCGCCAGACCGCTATGGGCTGGTCAGCCGGGCAATCCACTGGGCGATGGCGTTGGGGATCATCGGCGCGCTGACGCTTGGGACGGTGCTGGCGAACATGCAGCCGTCGCTGGCGAACCTGTGGCTTTACGGCGCGCACAAGACCGCCGGGTTGATCCTGTTGGCGCTGGTGCTGGCGCGTGTCGTCTGGCACCGGATCAGCCCGCCGCCCCCGCCACTGG
>JBGSJU010000109.1:0-2751 GCA_041741655.1 Rhodobacterales bacterium | reverse complement strand
ACCGTGCCCGCCTCGGGCGCGTCCAGCCCCGCGATCAGGCGCAGCAATGTGGATTTCCCGCAGCCCGACGGCCCAACCAGCGCGGTCGTCTGCCCGGCGGCAATGGTGATGTCCAAAGGGCCCAAAACGGGCAAGTCGCCGAACCGCTTGACCAGCGACCGGCACACCACGGTGGGCGGGGCGCTGCGGTCAGCCGGCATGGACCTCTTCGAGGATCGACCGGTCCCACAGGTCCGGTGTCACCTGCCGCCCCAGCAGTGCCAGCGTTTCGATATTGGCCGCCACGGTTTCGTCGGTGAACCAGCCAAATCCGTTCTTGTCGGTCAGGTCAGAGAACATCAGGGGCACCTGACGCGCCGCCTGCAACCGTTGCACCGCCGGGTCCAGACCGGCATCGGGGAAACGGGCCACCGTGCGGGCGGCGGCGGCATCGGTGTCCGCGCGATAGGTGTTCCAGCCCTGCGTTTCGCCGCGCAACAGCCCAACCAGGTCGGCGCGGCGGGTCGCGATGGTGTCGGTGGTGGCGATATAGGTCTGCGAATGCACCGCATAGCCGTGGTCGGCCATCAGCATGGTGACATTCTCCACGCCGCGCACCTGCATCGCGACCGGCAGATCGGTTTCCCAGCACAGCAGGCAGTCCACTTCGCCGCCGATCAGCGGTGCGGCGGAATACTGCGTCGGAATGACCTGAACGGCTGCCGGATCAACGCCGTTCAGCTTGCACAGCGCGTCCAGCACCGGCTGGTTCGCCAAAGCCATGCCCAGCCGTTTGCCCACCAGATCGGCGGGGCTGCGCACCGGATTGCCGGGCAGCGAGGCGATGACAAAGGGGTTTTTCTGCATCGCGACCGCCAGAATGCGGAACGGCGCGCCATTTTCGACCGCGGCCGCCGTGTAATCCGCCGCCGAAATCCCCACCAGTGCAGTGCCCGAAACCACGGGCGGTTCGACCGGCGCGTTCGGGCCGCCGGGGTCCAGCGCAACATCCAGCCCCGCCGCCTGCCACAAGCCGTCATCCTGCGCGATGTAGCTGCCGGCGAACTGCACCGAATGCAGCCACGACAACTGCAACCGCACCGGTGTCAGGCTTTGCGCACGCAAGGTCGCAGGCCGGCCCAGCACGGCCGCGCCGGCAAGTCCAAACGCCAGCATCTGGCGGCGGGTGGGTCGGATCAAGGTCATGGCGCGTCCCCACTGTCTTTGCAATGCGCGCAGATCATAACGCGCGCCCCGCACTTGGCTAGCCGCAGCGCAGCACAAAAGCGTGGGATTTGTTGCATGCGGCGATCAGCCGCCAGAATCAGGCCGAAACAATTGACATGCCGCCAGCCGGCTGCATCTATTTTGGTCAACACAGCATCCTAACCGGACAGATCGAGGACAGCGCATGCCATCTTCACCCGACCATTATCGAGGCTTTGCCCGTTTCATGCATTGGGGCATGGCGGCTCTGGTGCTGGGGCTGATCGTCGCCGGCTTTGTCATGGTGCAGGAAGGCTTGCCGCGGCCGCTGCAGGACCGGCTGTTCGTGATGCACAAGAACATCGGCCTTCTGGTGCTGGCGGCGGCCCTGTTGCGGCTGGCCTATCGCGCGGTCAATCCGGCGCCGCCCCTGCCCGCCTCTGTCACCGGGGCCCAACGCCGCGCGGCGGCATTGTCGCATCTGGCGCTGTATGGCCTGATGATCGCCATGCCCGTGCTGGGCTATATCCGGGTCAAGGCCGGCGGATTTCCAATCGAAAGCCTGGACGCATGGGGCGTGGCCTCGCTGGTGCCCCGATCCGACGCGCTGGCCAACGCCGCCAAGACGGCGCATTACCTTGGCGCGATCGCGCTGACGGGATTGGTGACGCTGCATGTTGCGGCGGCCTTGTATCATGCGTTCATCCTGCGCGACGGGGTGTTTTCGCGCATGGTGTCAGGTGGCGGATCGTCCCGCGGCACCCGCAGCAGCACCCGCGCCTGACCACCACGGCACTGCGACCACATCGCAGACCCCGCACGGGGCTGATCTGACCCGCAAGGCCAGCGCGCCATCCACCGCGCCATCGGAAAATCTTCGCGCACCGGGTCCGTCAAATGCATGCGATCCGTGTGCGGGACTTTTCTTGTGATCGTGTTGCGGCTAGAGTCTCCTTGAGGCGATATCATGCGGGCCAAGAGATCAGACCGGGTCGAACCGGCGCATCCGGCCGGCGCGGACAGGTAAGGGGAACCGCTGAATGAGCAGAACGGGGTCGGAACAACCGCTGAACGGCGGTGCCGCAGCACGGGTCAGTAGACTGGTCAGTACCCGGGCCAGTATCCGGGCCGGTGTGGTTTGCCTGATGATCCTTTCACTGGCCGGATGCGAGGAAGGCACGGGGTTTGCCTTTCTGCAACCCGGGGCCACGGACGGGGCCGCAACGCCCGCCGAAGGCGCGACCCGCACCCGCCTCGTCGAACGCGACATCGAAGCGCCCGAGGTGTTTCAGGCGTCCGAACCGGGATTGTGGGATGGCCGCCCGTCGCTGGGCGGGGTCTGGGTCGCGCACCCGGATGTCAAGGACCCTGAACGCGTCCTGATCCGTAACACCGCGAACGGCAAGTTCGTGATCGGCGCGCTGTTCCGGCGCGAACGCGAACTGCCCGGACCGCGGTTGCAGATCTCATCGGATGCCGCCGCGGCCCTTGGCATTCTCGCCGGCGCGCCGATGCCGGTGCAGGTCACCGCGTTGCGTCGTGAAGAGGTGAGCGAAGCCGCCGAAG
>JBGSJU010000108.1:0-2699 GCA_041741655.1 Rhodobacterales bacterium | reverse complement strand
TCGGTCGCCCGCGCCTCGGCCAGCATCGCGGGTGACAGGTCAACGCCCAAAAGCGGGCGCCCCAGAGTGGCCAGCGCGGGGCCGGATGCCCCCGACACGCAGCCCAGATCGACAATGTCGCCGGCAGGCAAGGCCGGCAGTGCCGCGATCAGGTCCAGTGCGGGGCGCAAACGTTGACCCCGGAACCTGTGGTAGGTTCCGGGGTTCCAGTCGGTCAGGGTGGCGGGTGTCACGTTGCCTCGGGTTCCAGGCTGCCCGCCGGACGGGCGCGCGGCTTGGTCTTGGGGATCGCGGTCACGGATGGCATCCCGGCGTGATCATCGGGTTTCTCGCCCGGACCCGGCTGCGGCGGTTCGCCCCGCATCACGCGCTTGATCTCTTCGCCGGTCAGGGTTTCGTATTCCAGCAGGCCCTGTGCCAGCCGTTCCCATTCGGTTTCGCGTTCCTTCAGGATGCGCAGCGCGGTCTGATAGCCCTCGTCAATGAACCGGCGAACCTCGCTTTCGATCATCTCCTTGGTATTGGCCGAGACCGAGAAACCGCCGGTGTTGCCTTGATAGCCCTCATGCGCCTCGGCATAGTCCACGTTGCCGACCTTGTCCGACATGCCCCAGCGCAGGATCATCGCCCGGGCCCGCGCGCTGGCCTGCTGGATATCGCCCGCCGGGCCGTTCGACACGTTGTCGGCGCCGTACTTGATCACCTCGGCGGCCTTGCCGGCCATGGTCATCGCCAGTTTCTGTTCGCATTCCGACTTGTGCCAGTTCAGGCGGTCGATCTCGGGCAGGGACACCACCATGCCCAACGCGCCACCGCGCGGGATGATTGTGGCCTTGTAGACCGGATCGCATTTCGGCAGCGCCAGACCCACCACGGCATGACCGGCCTCGTGGAACGCGGTCTTTTCCTTCTGGTCGGCGGTCAGGACCATGGACCGGCGTTCGGCGCCCATCATGACCTTGTCCTTGGCGTTTTCGAAATCTTCCATCGCCACGGTACGCCGCCCGTTGCGCGCCGCCGTCAGCGCGGCCTCGTTCACAAGGTTGGCAAGGTCAGCACCCGAAAACCCCGGCGTGCCGCGTGCGATGATGCGCATGTCGGCGTCAGGTGCCAGCGGCACCTTGCGCGCATGCACCGACAGGATCTTTTCGCGGCCCTTGATGTCGGGGTTCGGCACGGTGATCTGGCGGTCGAACCGGCCCGGACGCAACAGCGCCGGATCCAGCACGTCACGGCGGTTGGTGGCGGCGATGATGATGACGCCCTCGTTCGCCTCGAACCCGTCCATTTCGACCAGCAACTGGTTCAGCGTCTGTTCGCGTTCGTCGTTGCCGCCGCCAATGCCCACGCCACGGGCCCGGCCCACGGCGTCAATCTCGTCGATGAACACGATACAGGGCGCGTTCTTTTTCGCCTGCTCGAACATGTCGCGCACACGGGATGCGCCAACGCCGACGAACATTTCCACGAAATCCGAACCGGAAATGGTGAAGAACGGCACGCCCGCCTCGCCCGCGATGGCACGCGCCAGCAGGGTTTTACCGGTGCCGGGCGGGCCAACCAGCAAAGCCCCTTTCGGGATCTTGCCGCCCAAGCGACTGAATTTCTGCGGATTGCGCAGGAATTCGACGATCTCTTCCAGTTCTTCCTTGGCTTCGTCGATGCCGGCCACATCGTCAAAGGTCACGCGGCCATGCTTTTCGGTCAGCAGTTTCGCCCGCGATTTGCCAAAGCCCATCGCGCCGCCTTTGCCGCCACCCTGCATCCGGTTCATGAAGAACACCCAGACGCCGATCAGCAGCACGAAGGGCAACAGCGACAGCAGGAAGGTCTGGAACCCGGACTGGGTCTGGCTTTCGGCGGACACCGTCACACCTTCGGCGATCAGCAGGTCGGTCACAGACGCATCCTTTGGCACGATGGTCGTGTAATCAAGGCCATCCGTCCCGCGGAAGCGAACCTTTTCACCGTCCACCGTCGCGCGGCTGACCTTGTCGGCCTGCACGTTCTTGATGAATTCAGAATAGCTGATTTCGCGGCTGTTCATCGTGCTGCTCTGGCCGTCGAACTGGCTGAACAAGGCGATCACCAGCAAGAACACGATGACCCAGAAGGCGATATTGCGTGCGTTTCCCAAGGGGGACTCCTATCAAGCGGAAACCGGCGGGGCGGAATGTAACGATTTGGCCCGGCCTGTTGATGCTAACATAGACATCCCTCGGCCCGGTTCAATGCGAAACCAGAAACTGCCGCAGGTCCATCGCGTCGCGGCCCATCGGGCAAAGCCGGGTCGTATCGCCCGGCCCCAGCCCAACGGCGTCGCAGGCCACGGGCCGGTCACCGTCCCAGATCGCCGGCAGGGTGATGGCGATTGCATGCAACGGGCACGTCGCGGGGCGCAGGGCCGGCAAGGCACGCCAGCCGCCATCCCCAAGCGCACGCACCGCCATCCCACTGAAATCCCTGTGAAATACCTGCCAACGCCCATCCCACAGCTGCCCGTCCCCCACCCTTGTCACCACAGTCTCCAACGCCTGTGGCTCGCGCACGACCTGCAACGCATCGCGGTCCATCCGGGCCAGACAGCCGTGCAAGGTGCCGGCACCCCCCGCCAGCAGCCGGTCCAGAAGCGCCGTCAGCGCGTCTTCACGCGGGCGATAGGCGGCGGTCGCGACAAATTGCAACGCCGCCGCCAGAAG
>JBGSJU010000107.1:0-4369 GCA_041741655.1 Rhodobacterales bacterium | reverse complement strand
GGCGCGCGCCAGCGCCGTCGCAATGGCCGCAGGCGTGCGCCAGACCGGCAGCGACAGCACCCGCGCCACAGTCATCGGCAGCGTCGGGTCCAACGCCAGTTGCTGCGGCACATAGCCGATGCGCAGATCGGGTTGGCGCGTGACCTGACCCGATTGCGGCACCACGGCCCCAATGATCACGCGCAACAGCGTGGATTTGCCGGACCCGTTGGGGCCGACGATGGTGACGATCTCGCCCTTGTCCAGATCAAGATCGACATGGCGCAGGGCGGGATGCCCGCCCAACCGCACCGAAATATCACGCAGCGACAGCAACATCAGGATGCCCCGTCATGGCAGGCTGGACAAAGCCCCTGCGCCTCGACCACCGCGCGTTCGATGGCAAAGCCCGCTTCGCGCGCCGCGCGCGCCAACGGGCCTTTTGCCGGATCGGCCTCGGCCTCTTCGACCTTGCCGCAGGCGCGGCAGATCAGGAAGGCGGGCGCGTGGCTTGCGCCGTCGCTTCCGGGATTGGCGCAGGCGACATAGGCATTCAACGCCTCGATCTTGTGGACAAACCCATGCGTGGTCAGGAAATCCAGCGCGCGATAGGCCACCGGCGGTTGGCCGCCAAACCCGTCCGCGTTCAGCCGGGACAGGATGTCATAGGCCCCCAACGCGCGGTGTTCCGACAGCAATATCTCCAGTGTGCGGCGCCGGACCGGGGTCAGGTGCAGGCGGTTGGCGGCGCAATGCGCTTCGGCGGCCGCCATCGCGTCGGCGATGCAGCGGTGATGGTCATGCGGGTGAAAGCCGGCGCTGGTCATGCGAAACGCGTAGCGCAGCCGACGGTCAATTGCAATGTTATGACATCACGCTTGATATAGTATAACATATCATGCTATCCCGTGCTCCGTCCGATCAAGGGAGATACCGATGCGCCGCCTGTTCCTGACCACAACGTTGGCCCTGTTGCCACTGTCTGCCTTTGCCGATGTGCCGCGCGTGGTCGCCGACATCCTGCCCATCCACAGCCTGACGGCGCGGGTGATGCAAGGCGTGGGGGCGCCGGATCTGCTGGTGTCGCCCGGTGCGTCGCCGCACCGCTTCGCGCTGAAACCATCGCAGGCCGGGGCGTTGCAGGATGCCGATCTGGTGATCTGGGTCGGCCACGGTCTGGAACCTTGGCTGGAAGGGCCTCTGGACGCGCTGGCAGGCAAGGCCAGCGTGCTGGAACTGGCCACGTTGGCCCCGGTGCAGCGCGAATTCCGCGAAGGGTCGGCCTTTGCCGAAGATCATGACCACGCTCATGCCGCAGCGGACAAGGATCACGCCCATGACCACGCCGCCGAGGCCATGGCCGATCAGGACGATCATGCCGACCATGACCACAGCGGTGTAGACCCGCACATGTGGCTCGACCCGGCCAACGCCCGCGCCTGGGTCGGGCTGATCGCCGCCGAACTGGCGCGACTGGACCCGGCCAACGCCGCCGCCTACAGCGCCAACGCAATGGCGGCGGATGCCGAACTGGCCGCACTGGAAACCGACATGACCGCGACGCTGGCCGGGCTGGCGGGGCGTCCTTATGTAGTTTTTCACAACGCTTACGGCTATGTCGAAGGCCGGTTCGGGCTGACCCCCGCCGGCGCGATTTCGCTGGGCGATGCCACGCCGCCGTCTGCGGCGCGCCTGGCCAGATTGCAGGACGCGATCCGGGATCAGGGTGTCACCTGCGCCTTTTCGGAACCGCAATTCGATGACCGTCTGATCGCCGCCGTCACGGGCGAAGGGGTAAAGATCGCCGTGCTCGACCCGCTGGGCCATGGGCAGGCGCAGGGACCGGACCTGTATCCCGCCGCGATGCGTGCGATGGCGCAGACGATGGCGGATTGCCTGCAACCCTGATCGCGGTTTGCCAGAGCCTGTTTGACAGATCAGGCGGCACTTGCTACCCCCGCGCCTTCATCGCAGGGAACACACGCATGAGCCGCAAGCGCAAGGGGAACCCGGTGTCGGGCTGGCTGGTTATCGACAAGCCGGCGGGCATCACCTCGACCACCGTGGTCAATAAGGTGCGCTGGGCGCTGGACGCGCAGAAGGCGGGCCATGCCGGCACATTGGACCCGGACGCGACCGGTGTGCTGGCGATTGCCTTGGGCGAGGCGACAAAAACCGTGCCGCACGCCACCGAAGCGCTGAAATGCTATCGTTTCGCCATCCGCTGGGGTTCGGCGACCGGCACGGATGACGCGTCCGGCGCGGTGCTGGCCACATCAGCAACACGTCCGACGGCGGATCAGATCACCGCAGCCCTGCCCGCCTTTCGCGGCCGCATCCGGCAGGTGCCGCCACAGGTGTCCGCCGTCAAGGTGGACGGCCAGCGCGCCTATGATCTGGCCCGCGAGGGCGAGGTGATGGACCTTGCCGACCGCGAATTATGGGTCGAACGGCTGGACCTGATCGAAGTGCCAGATGCCGATACCGCGATTCTGGAAATGGTCTGCGGCAAGGGCGGCTATGTGCGGTCCATCGCGCGCGATCTGGGCGAGACGCTGGGCTGCCTTGGCCATGTGCTATGGCTGCGCCGGACATGGGCCGGGCCGTTCCGCGTCGAACAGGGTCTGACGCTGGACGAGGTGGACCGCATGGCCCGCACCCCCGAACTGGCGGCCCGGGTCTTGCCGCTGGAATCCGCGCTGGACGGCCTGCCGATGGTGCGCGCCACCGCCGAAGGGGCGGCGCGGTTGCGCAACGGCAATCCGGGGCAGATCCTGGACAGTATCGACTGGGGCACCGAAGCCTGGGCCAGCCATCTGGGCCGCCCTTTGGCCATCGGGCGCGTGCAGGGCGGCGAATTGCACCCCACGCGCGTGTTCAACCTCGACTGACCGATGATCACCCGCAGCCATCAGAAAGGCGATGCGGCGTCCATCGCGGTCTATTCAGCCTGCGAGCGCTATCGCTACCTGCTGACGCGGGTGTGGGACATGGACGCGCCAAAGGCGCTGTTCGTCATGCTGAACCCCTCGACCGCGACCGAGGCGCAGAATGACCCAACAGTGGAACGCTGCGAGCGGCGCGCCCGTGCGCTGGGGTTTGGCGCGTTCCGTGTCACCAACATCTTTGCCTGGCGCGACACCGATCCCCGCGCCATGCGCGCCGCTGCCGATCCGGTCGGGCCCGCAAACGATGCCGCGATCCGCGACAGCGCCGGCTGGGCCGATAAGATCGTCGCGGCCTGGGGCACCCATGGTGCGCATCTGGGGCGCGGCCCGGCGGTGGAACGGCTGTTGCGCGACACAGGGGTGGCGGTGCATCATCTGGGCCTGACGCAGGATGGCCACCCGCGCCACCCGTTGTATGTCGCCTATGCGCAACAGCCTTTGTTATGGTTCGGAGGCCACGATGCCTGATACTGATCTGCGCGCCGCGCTGGACCGCCTGACCGCCGAGGTTGTCCTGCTGAACCGGCGCGAAAGTTTCTTTCGGATGCTGGGAACCCAACTGATGCGCGGGCTGGCCTTCGGGCTTGGGTCGGTGCTGGGCGCGACCTTGCTGGTGTCGATCATTGGCTGGTGGGTGTCGCAGTTCGAATTCCTGCCGCTGATCGGCGAATGGGCCGCACGCCTTGCCGACGAAATCAACCGCGCGCGACCCTAGATCCGTGGCCGCGACAATTCCGCGTGAACCACGTGGACCGTCGGGCTTTGCCCGATGGGCGTGGGAAGTGGTTTCCTGCGCCCAGCGCGTTGCGATCCCGAGCGGTCTGCTGCGCAGCGCCCAAGCCCCTGACCAGATGCGCCCACAGCGCTCAATGCGAATCGCCTTTCCTTTTGCCGCAAGGTTCCCTACAGACACCCATCCCCGCCAGCCATGCGGGGCCGGACCCTGCTGGACGACATCCCGGCTGTGGCCCAAACCCGAACCGACAGGAGACCCCGATGTCGATCACCGTTGAAACCAAAGCCCGCCTGATTTCGGAATACGCAACCAAGGAAGGCGACACCGGTTCGCCCGAAGTGCAGGTTGCGATCCTGTCGTCGCGGATTGCGACCCTGACCGAACATTTCAAGATCCACAAGAAAGACAACCATGGCCGCCGTGGCCTGCTGATGATGGTCGCCCAGCGCCGCAAACTGCTGGACTATCTGAAATCGCGCGACAACGCGCGCTATGCCTCGCTGATCGAACGTCTGGGCCTGCGCCGCTAAGACCGATCTGTCCATGATCCGGAACGCCCGCCGCATCAGCGGCGGGCGTTTTGCGTTCTGGCCCTTGGCGTCGCACCTGCTAGGCTGGCCACCGACCGGACCCGGAGGCGATGATGACCGACACCCCTTTGCGCGTGCTGCTGCTGGGTGGCACCGGCACGATCGGGCGCGCGACC
>JBGSJU010000106.1:0-3081 GCA_041741655.1 Rhodobacterales bacterium | reverse complement strand
GGACCGCCGCAATGCGCCCAGTCCGGCAAGGCCAGCCAACAGCAGCACCGCGCTGGCCGGCAGCGGTACGGCGGGAACCGAGGCGGGATCGACATCGAAACGGCCGTTCAGGGTTATTTTTTGCCCTTCGCCCAGGCCGTTCACGGTGAATTGCAGGGCGATAAGGTTGCATGTGCCTAACACGGCGCAATCAAGACTACCGGTCAGCGGTCCGAACGACGCCAGAACATCGCTCAGGGGGTCAGGTGTGATCGCGCCGGTGCCAAGGCTTGCCACGCTCTGGATGTCCGGCAAGGCAGGTCCGCCGACAAAGCCGGTGAAATAAGCTTCGCCGGGTGCCGGCGTCACGGACCCCGGTGCCGCGCGGAACGGGTCCAGATCGACCGAACCGGCGATCTGCCAGTCGGCAGGCCCGGCGATTTCGGAAATCAACATCGAGAAAACCACGGAAAACACGGTTGGCGTGCCAGAATCGGTGACGGACACCGCACCCTCGATGAATGGAAAGATCGACCCGGTCAAAGCGATGTCGATCTGGTCCACCGGTGTGACACTACCATCGCAGGCCACCAGATCGGCCAGCCGGACACTGCCGTCGCAGGCGACAAACCTGAACGTGTCGCGGACACTGCCATCGCCGAAAATCTGGAATGAAGCCGGGTCGGACGCGATGCCGTCCACCGTGACAATGACGGAGTTGATGGTCCTGATGGTCGCCGCCGCGGCGGGGGTGGCGGTCACAAGACCGGCTGTGACAAGACAGACTGCAATTGCTGAACCGAATACGCGCATGATTTCCTCATCGGTTGAAATTAAATCGATGGTGATGCAATGGCGATTCGTTATCAGAAATTGGCCCTTTTCGCAACAATCGGTCGATTTTGACCCGATGAGCGGTGTGTTTCTTGCCGTGGTCCGCGCGCCAACCCGGCGCGCGGTGTTGTTTCAGGCAGGGCCGTGTGAGCGGCCTGCGTCAGGACGGGCCGAGGTTCAGGCCCGGCGACACCGGGCAAAGGCCAGTGCGCCCATGGCTGACAGCATCAGCAACCCACCCGCCGGCAGCGGCACCGGCGACGGCGCGGCAAAGACCGTGGAGCGCAGGGTAATTTGCGTGGCCCCATCCATACCCCCCAGTTGGATCGCGAAATTGACGTTCAGGTTCGCCAGATCCTCGATGGCACCGGCCGTGATGATATCCTGATCCGGGTCGAAGCCGCTGCCAAGGAAAGATGCCACCAGATCGTCGAACGAGCTGTATTCGACGGGCGCGATCGTTTCCGCCACGCCGGTCCCCAGATCAAAGATGTCGCGCCGCGCTTCCCAGATACCGTCCTCTCTCAGCCAGGCCATCAGCAAGGCATCCGTCGACGCGTCGCCATCATTGTCCCAGAATGCCCCTTCGGGCACCATGTTGCCGCTGAGCCAAGGCCCGAAAAGGGTGCTGTAAGGGCCAAAGGACCCGTTGCTGGCGATTTCCGTCGGGTTGGACAGGTCCAGTGTCAGACCGGCGCGTTCATTCGCAAAGAACCCGTCCAGCGAGAAGTTCGGATTGCTGGCCGCATCCCCGAACAGGCCAAAGGGAAACTGCGTGCTGGCAATACCGCTGCCCGTCGGCTGTGCTGAGAACAGCTGCGAAAATGTCAGGCCGCCGGCCGCATCCGCGCGGACAAACTCTTCACCAACCCCGAAGCCCAGTTCGATCGAGAAGCCCGACAGGGCCTGACCCGTCGCGTTGATCAGCCGGTGAAACACCTGATAGGTGTTGATGTCGGCATTGTCGGTGATGTTGAACACCAGATCGACCGGGCCGACATCCGTCATCTGCTGCTTGATGCGCTTGCCGCTTTGGAAGGGGCTGTCGCAATTGGCAGCCGAACTGGTCATGATGCAGCCGTCCAGTTCCAGACTGCTGGGGCCGCTGTCCGGGTAGGGGTCATTCACCACCTTGATCCCGGGCGAGACCGCTTCGGGCGGGGTGAACAGGATCCGGCCGTTGGTAACGGCGGCCGGATCGGTGGCATCGCGGTCGTAGACGATGCTGGCGCCGGTATCGCTATCGGCCGGCGTGGCGCCGACCGCGACGTTGGTCGTGTTCCAGCTATCAATCGTCGCTGCCGTTGCCGGCAGGGCCGTTGCAACGACTGCGGCTGACAGCAGGGCCGCCGCCCTGACCGCAGACCCCGAGTGTAGGATTCTCATGCGTAATCTCCCAAAAAAGTGAATGTTATCTAACGGGTAAACGAGAACACCTGAAAACTTTCGTTGAAAAAACCCCCGGAACCCCGCTCCCCGCCTAAACGCTTTATTAACAAATTCAGCTTCCGGAATTGATGAGGATCAATCCGCGACATGGGATTTGGAAATTCACTGTTGGCCGCCGGGAAACGGATGCCGTCCCGGGACGGCATCGCGATATCGATGCACCGCGACCTCTGCGGCGTGACGGGCCAAGCCGGTGTTCTGTTTCGGTGTTTCACGAAGTCTTGCATTGTCTGTTCCCGGTCGGCACCGTCCTGTCTTGATCGAGACAGTCCACATACGGACCAAGGGCAGGCGGGATGACGGAACTTCGATTGCGCACCGCGGATGTGATGGCCCGACGTCTGTTTGACGCCGGGGTGCGCCACGCCTTTGGCATGCCGGGCGGCGAGGTGCTGACGCTGATCGATGCACTGGAGCGGGCGGGGATCACCTTTGTCTTGGTCCGGCATGAAAACGCGGGCGGGTTCATGGCCGAAGGCGTGCATCACGCCACGGGGGCGCCGGGGCTGTTGGTCACCACCGTGGGGCCGGGGGCGCTGAACGCGATCAATGTGGTGGAAAACGCGCGCCAAGACCGGGTGCCGCTGATCGTGATCACCGGCAGTCTGGATGCGGCAACGGCAGAGCGTTACACCCATCAGGTCGCCGATCAGCGCGCGGTGTTTGCCGCCGTCACCAAGGCCAGCCTGACGATGGTGGCCGAGGCCGCCGCCGTGATGATCGACAGTGTCGTGGTGCTGTCCACCTCGGGCCAGCCGGGGCCAGTGCATATCGACCTGCCCATTCTGGTGGCGGATTCGCCTGCCGTGGCGCGCCCGG
>JBGSJU010000105.1:0-1903 GCA_041741655.1 Rhodobacterales bacterium | reverse complement strand
CGACACCGCCGCCCGGGCCACTGCGGGCACGCGGGTCTGCGGCCCTTGCCGCGCGGCGGCTTGCGGGCTAGGACGGGGTGAACCGGCGAGGACCCAGATGCGCATCCTGATCACCAATGACGACGGCATTAACGCACCGGGTCTGGCGGTGCTGCACCGCATCGCAACCGAACTGGCCGGGCCATCCGGCGAGGTCTGGACCGTCGCGCCCGCGTTCGAACAATCGGGCGTCGGCCATTGCATCAGCTATACCCATCCGATGATGATCGCCAAACTTGACCCGCGCCGCTATGCCGCCGAAGGCAGTCCGGCGGATTGCGTTCTGGCGGCGCTGCACGACGTGATGACCGAAGCGCCGCCCGATCTGGTGTTGTCCGGGGTCAACCGCGGCAACAATTCCGCCGAGAACGCGCTGTATTCCGGCACCTTGGGTGCGGCGATGGAGGCTGCGTTGCAGGGTCTGCCCGCCGTCGCGCTGTCGCAATATCTGGGGCCGAACAATGTACAGGCCGACAACCCGTTCGAGGCGGCCGATGCCATGGGCGCCGACATCATCCGCCGCCTCTTGCCGCATATGGCGCGGGATCGCGCCGATTACCGGCTGTTCTTCAACGTGAATTTTCCGCCGGTGCTGGCCGCGCAGGTCAAGGGCGTGCGGGCCGCTGCGCAAGGGTTTCGCCGCGACACCCGGTTTTCGGTGGAACCGCACCTGTCACCATCGGGGCGGCGGTTCCTGTGGATCAAGGGGGGCGAACAGCACCGCCCGACCGAACCGGGCACCGATGCGGCGCTTAATCTGGATGGGTACGTCTCGGTGACGCCGATGCGCGTGGACCTGACCGATCATGCCTTGCTGGCGGGGTTGGACGATCTGGGATGACGCCCGAGGAAGCCGAGCGCCGGATGCAGTTCCTGTATGCGCTACGGTCGCACGGGGTCACCGACCGGCGCGTGCTGGAAGCGATGGAAAAGATCGACCGCGGGCCGTTCGTCCGCGGCCTGTTTGCTGCGCGCGCCTATGAGGACATGCCGCTGCCGATTGCCTGTGGCCAGACGATCAGCCAGCCTTCGGTGGTAGGGTTGATGACCGAGGCCTTGCAGGTCGGCGCGCGCGACAAGGTGCTGGAGGTGGGCACCGGGTCGGGCTATCAGGCCGCGATCCTGTCGCAGTTGGCACGGCGGGTCTATACCGTGGATCGCCATGCCCGGTTGGTGCGCGAGGCGCGGATGATCTTTGACGAACTGGGCCTGACCAATGTCATGGCGATCACGGCGGACGGGTCGTTCGGCCTGCCGGAACAGGCGCCGTTCGACCGCATCCTTGTGACCGCCGCCGCCGAGGACGCCCCCGGTCCGCTGCTGGCGCAGTTGAAGGAAGGCGGCATCATGGTGTTGCCGGTCGGTCAATCCGATCACGTGCAAAGCCTGATCCGGGTGCGGCGCACCGCGACCGGCTATGACTATGACGAGTTGCGCAAGGTGCGGTTTGTGCCGCTGGTCGAAGGTCTGGCGCGCGAGGTCTGATCTGCGCGGCGTGATCCGCAGCGTGTGCGCGGCCCAATGCCAAGCGGGGCCCGATTGCCTGCCACCATGGCGTGACAGGGCCGGCAAAACCGGGTAGAACAGATGACAAGGTTCCGCACGCATAAGGAACCACCCGAGGACATCGCGCAAAGGTTGTATCCATGACCCGAATTTTCCATGCTCGCCGGCTATCGCTGATCCTGCCGTTTGCGCTGGGGGTTGCCGGGTGTTCCCAACCGCTGGACATCGATCTGCGAGGGGCCTTCGGTGATCAGACCCTGTCCACCGCCGAAGCGGCGCAGACGGCGACCGCCGCACGCCCCAAACCCGACGGGCGGGGCGTGATCGCTTATCCCGGCTATCAGGTGGCGGTGGCGCG
>JBGSJU010000104.1:0-3056 GCA_041741655.1 Rhodobacterales bacterium | reverse complement strand
GGCGGCGCAACGGGTGCGGCGGGCGACACCAGCGTGGGGGCGGTATCCATCAGCTCCTTCAGCCGTTCGACCGCGGCGGCGGCGTTCTGCCAGACCCCGGACAGGGCGCCGAGACGGCGCAAGGGTTCAAAGGCAAAGCCGATGGCGGTGAAGAACGACATGAACTGTCCCACGGTCTTTTCGCCCGCGATGATCTCCGCGCCGCCAAAAATCAGCACCCCCAGAAACCCGACCCCCGCCATCACGTCGATCATGCCGGGGATCGCTGCCGCCCCCAGCCGGGACCGGATTTCGGCCCGTACCAGATCCCCGGTCAGGTCGCGGTAGCGGGCGCTTTGGTACCCCTCCAGCCGGTTCAGTTTCACCGGCACCATGCCATGGAACACCTCGTCCAGCCGGGTGGCCAGCCGGGCGCCCAGATCGCGCGCCTCGCCCGCACGGCGGCGGATGAATTTCTGCACCATGACGGATGGCAGCAGCATGATGGGCGTGCCCACCAGCGCGATCAGCGTCCATTGCCAATCGACACTCAGCGCAACCCCCATCAGGATCACCAGCGCGACCAGATCGCGGCCAGCCCCGGTGATGATGGCAGTCCAGACCTCGTTCACCGCGCCCACATCCGCCTGCACCCGCTGGATCAGGAACCCCGGCGGATGGGTCTGGTGAAACGTGCCGTCCAGCGTCATCAGGTGATCCAGCAGATCGGTGCGCAGATGCGCCGCGGTTTTCTGCGACACGATGGCCAGCAGGTATTTCTGCGCGATGGACGCCGCGGCGCGCACCAGAAACACGCCAAGGATCGCGCCACCGACCCAGCCAAGCGCGCCCGCATTGCCCGCCACGAACACGTCATCGAACATCGGCCGCATCATGTAGGACAGGGCGCCCAGCATCGACCCTTCGATGGCCATGAACAGCACGGCAAGCGCCAGCAAGCCGACATGGCGCGACAGATAGCGGGACCAGACCCAGCCCAACAGGACGCGGCTTTTGTCAGGGTCGGGCGCCGGGACGCCGGCAGGGGCAGGGGGTGCGGTCATGCGCGTCGTTCTATGCCGCCGGGGGAAAGGCGGCAAGCGGGGTCTGCGGGACGTTGCCCGGCGGGGGTCGTATCGCAGGGTGCGATGGGCCTGCGCGCCTGAGGTGTCAGTTGGTGGGGACCGTGTTCGCATTTTCCGGTCCAGTGCCGCGTGAAACGGCGCCCGCGTTGCCGTGTCACCGGTTATCTCGCGGCCCAAGGTTGACCCTGCCGCTGCGCAGCCTAATGTCGCGCGGCAATCGACAGGAGTTCGCCCGATGACCCGCACCCATGGCCGTGAATACCTTGCCATTCCCGGCCCCTCCGTGATGCCCGATGCCGTGCTGAACGCCATGCACCGCGCCGCGCCGAATATCTACGAAGGCGAACTGGTCGAGGTGACGCATTCGCTGATCCCCGATCTGCGACGTGTGGCCCGCACCGAACACCACGCGGTCTTCTACATCGGCAACGGCCATGCGGCGTGGGAAGCGGCGCTCGCCAATGTGGTCGCCCCCGGCGAGGCGGTGCTGGTGCCCGCGACGGGGCGGTTCGGCCATGGCTGGGCGGATCAGGCGCAGGGGCTGGGGATCCAGACCGACGTCATCGATTTCGGCAGATCATCGCCCGTTGACCTGAAGCGCGTCGAGGCCGCGTTGCGCGCCGACACCGCGCACCGGCTGAAGGCGGTGCTGGTGACGCATGTGGACACGTCGTCCTCGGTGCTGAACGATGTGCAGGGCGTGCGGGCTGTGCTGGATGCCGTGGGCCATCCGGCGCTGCTGATGGCCGATTGCATCGCGTCACTGGGTTGCGACCGGTTCGAGATGGACGCATGGGGCGTCGATGTCATGGTTGCCGCCAGCCAGAAGGGATTGATGACCCCGCCCGGTCTTGGGCTGGTGTTCTTCAGCGACAAGGCGGCGGCGGTGCGGGCCAAGATGCCGCTGGTCAGCCGCTACTGGGATTGGGTGCCGCGCGCCAACCCGACGCAGTTTCACATGTTTTCCGGCGGGACCGCACCGACGCATCACATCTTTGGCCTGCGCGCTGCGCTGGACATGATGATGGCCGAAGGGATGGAGGCGATCTGGGACCGCCACGACCGCCACGCCCGGGCGATCTGGGCCGCCGTCGCGGCCTGGGGGCAGGGTGGCAGTCTGCGCTGCAACATCGAGGACCCGGCGCTGCGGTCCCGTGCTGTCACCTCGTTGCGGATGGACGCGCCCGATGCCACCCGGCTGCGCGAATGGACAGAAAGCACCGCGGGTCTGACGCTGGGGATCGGGCTCGGCATGGCGGAACCCGGCAGTCCGGAAAGCCACGGGTTCTTCCGCATCGGCCATATGGGCCACCTGAACCCGCAGATGGTGATGGGGATGCTGGGGTCGATCGAGGCCGGGTTTGTCGCGCTGAACATCGACCATGGCGCGGGGGCCTTGTCGGCGGCGGCGCGGGCGTTGGCGGCGTAGGTCGGTCGGCCTGAACGGGGCGTGCGGGTGGGTCTTGCGACCCGCCCTTACATGCCGTTCTTGGCCAACCAGGCGTTCATGAAGGCGATCTCGGCTTCCTGTGCGGCGATGATGCCTTCGGCAAAGGCGCGCAATTCCGGGTCGGTGCCGTGGTCCAGCAGGATGCGCGCCATATCCACCGCACCCTGATGGTGCGGGATCATGCCGCGCACGAAATCGACATCCGCCTTGCCGGTATATTCGATCGCCATGTCGCGGTGCATCGCGTCATTCGCTGCAATGAACGCCTGCGTGGATGGCGATGCGTCCGCGGCCATGCTGTGGCCGGCATGGGCGGAATGATCCATCGTCTGCGCGGCAGCAGGCAAAGCGCCAAGGGTCAGGATCAGCGAAAGGGTGGTCACGCGCATCGGTCTCTCCTTGATTACCAGTGGCAATTTACAGGTCACGCCGGCAAAGACCATTCACGTCGGCGTGCAGGGCCCGCGACGTGCCGGCAGGATCAGGCGCGGGCGGTCTGACGCACCAGCGCGGTCTGGGTCTCGCGGAACAGACGCGCGTTC
>JBGSJU010000103.1:0-4727 GCA_041741655.1 Rhodobacterales bacterium | reverse complement strand
GCCTGCAGGGCATGGGTGCGTTCGGTCTGGCTAAGTTCGCCCGAGATTGTCACGGCGCGAAAGCCGCGGTTGGTCAGGCGCGCGGCGATACGCGCGACCACGGCGCGGGTATTGGCGAACACGATGGCGCGGTCGGCCTCGTGATAGCGCAGGATGTTGACGATGGCGCGTTCGGCATCGTCATTGCCCACCGCAGCGATGCGATAGGCGATGTCGGTGTGCTGCGCCGCCTCGCCCGCGACCGCGACGCGCTGATAGCCCGGGCGCAGGTGCCCGGCGGCCAGTTTTTCGATGGCGCGCGGCACGGTGGCGGAAAACATCAGCGTCTGCTTGCCCTTGGGCGCGCCGGACAGGATGGTGTCCAGATCCTCGGCAAAGCCAAGGTCCAGCATCTCATCGGCCTCGTCCAGCACCACGGCTTCCAGCACCGACAGGTTCAGTGACCCGCGTTTCAGGTGATCGACCAGACGGCCCGGTGTGCCGACGACGATCTGCGCGCCTTTTTCCAGCGCATAGATTTCGCGCCGCATGTCCATGCCCCCGACGCAGGACGCGACATAGCCGCCCGCCGGGCCATACAGCCATTCGAATTCGCGCCGCACCTGCATCGCCAATTCGCGCGTCGGCGCGATGATCAAAGCCTTCGGCCCGCCGCCCAACGGCAGCGCGGGCAAAAGCCGCGTCGCCAATGCAAGACCAAAGGCCACCGTCTTGCCCGACCCGGTGCGCGCCGACACGATCATGTCCAGCCCCGCCAGATCGGGCCGCAGCATTTCCATCTGCACCGGCGTCAGGCTGGCATAGCCCTTTGCGGTCAGCGCCGCATGCAGAGCGGGTGGCAGACCGGCGGGAAGTCCGGCAGGAGTTCCGGCAGTCGGAATGGTGGCAGTGTCGGGTTCGGGGGTCATGGCAGGGCTTTCATACGGGGCGTGCGCGTCGGGTCGGAGCAGAACGAAAGGCCAGCCGTTACTGCCTTTCCCTGCGGATGTATAGACCATGCGCGCGCAGAGGCCGAGTCCGCGCCGCCACAGCCGCACGATTTTCAGGGCCCGCCCGCGAATCACCGCTTGTTCGAAAGGCTATAGTACCGGAGTCTCGGCCTAATTCCCAAGCGTACCGCGACATGTCTGCGCTATCCGGCACGGGACTGGTCAGAACACCGGATTTCGCCGGGATTTCATGGAACTTTTTTACGTTCACCAAGAAACCCAATATGTTGTAGTACTCATCGTCGAATTCACAATTTGCAGCAGTTTGTTCGCTCTATGTTCCTACCAGATCTTGTTTCTTATGCGGCTGTAATACCATATATCCCGCATTAACCCATAAATTCCTGTTGATCCCCATCAATTCCCGGTGCATACATAACTCACGGATGAGGGCGGATCAAAAACACGGGGCGACAAGACCCCAAATAATCCGAGGCAGTTTCATACAGGCGCCGCCTTCAACAAAAACGAGATCCGGCGCGCACAACAGACATCCCCCCAGGTGGCTGCGTAGCTGGACCCCCCGCTCAGCGGGACGAGGGCGGCGGATCGGGCAGTGGCAGCAGCTCCGATCCGCCGTTTTCTATTTCAGGGCCTGCCAAAAGGGCCGCAATCCAAGGGGGAAGAGGGACGGGCAGGGCCATGGGCCTGAGCTTTATCGGCGAGTTCAGCCAGAAGGTTGATGGCAAGGGTCGCATGTCGATCCCCGCCGACTATCGCCGCGTCCTTGAGGCCGGCGATCCCGAACATCCGGAAAAACCGTTGCCCGACATGGTGCTGCTGTACGGCCCGCACCTGAAGAACTGTCTGCATGTCTATACCGTGGCTGCGATGGCCGATATTGCCGCCAGCATCGAGGCGCTGCCGCGCGGGTCGGAACGGCGCAAGATGTCCAGCCGCCTGATCCTCGGTCACGCCTGGAAAACCGAGATCGACCGTGACGGGCGCATCGTGCTGCCCAAGGAACGGCGCGAACAGATCGGTCTGGTCGAAGAGGTCAAGATGATCGCCATGGGCGATTATTTCGAAATCTGGTCGGCCGAGACCTATCGCGCCGAGGCCGATGCCGAAGTGCAGTCGTTCCTTGCGCAGATGCCGGAAGATTTCGACGCGATGTCCCTGATTTATGGGGATTAGGGCATGGCCCCTGCTGCGTCCGCATCCCCCGATGATCCCCATGTTCCGGTCCTGCTGCGCCCGCTTCTGGCGGCTGTCGCCCCGGTGACGGGCACGTGGCTGGACGGCACGTTCGGCGCAGGTGGCTACACGCGGGGATTGCTGGCGGCGGGGGCGGCGCGTGTCATCGCGGTAGACCGCGACCCGCTGGCCTTTGACATGGCGCGGGACTGGGCCGCAGAATATGGTGACCGGATCGTGATGCAGCCCGGCGTGTTTTCGCGGCTGGACAGCTATGGCACGGATCTTGATGGCGTCGTGCTGGACCTTGGCGTGTCGTCGATGCAACTGGATCAGGCGGAACGCGGGTTTTCCTTCATGAAGGACGGACCGCTGGATATGCGGATGAGCCAGCAGGGACCGTCCGCCGCCGATCTGGTCAATGGCGCGACCGAGGCCGATCTGGCCGATATCCTGTATCATTACGGCGAAGAACGCGCGGCGCGGCGGATCGCCCGTGCCATCATCGCTGCACGGCCATTGACACACACGCTGGCGCTGGCCGAGGTGATCGCCGGCTGTCTGCCGCGCCCGAAACCCGGCCAAAGCCACCCGGCGACCCGCAGCTTTCAGGCCATCCGCATCGCGATCAACGACGAATATGGCGAATTGCTGGCCGGGCTGGTGGCCGCCGAACTCGCGCTGAAACCCGGCGGCGCGCTGGCCGTCGTCACCTTTCATTCGGTCGAGGACCGGATCGTGAAACGGTTCTTGCAGGCGGGGTCCGGGGCTGCCGGCAACGCCAATCGTTATGCCCCCGCAACCGTCGCCGTCGCCCCCACATGGACAGTCGTGACGAAAAAGGCGATTGCGGCGGATGCCGACGAAGTGGCGGCCAATCCGCGGGCCCGGTCCGCCATGCTGCGGATCGCACGCCGCACTGCGGCACCTGCCCGTTCAACAGCCGCTGACGCCGATGCCTTGGGCGTTCCCGTTTTGCCTGCCAGGAGGACCTGAGATGCGGACCATTCTTTCCCTGTTGCTGGCGGTTGCGGTGTTGGGGCTGGGGGCTTGGGCCTACCGCGAAAACTACGCCACGCAATCCGCCATCGCGGAAACCGAAGGCCTGAAACAGCAGATCGGCGCGGCCCGCGCGCGGATGGCGGTGTTGCGGGCGGAATGGGCCTATCTGAACCGGCCCGACCGGTTGAACGATCTGGCAGAGATCAATTTCGACCGACTTGGTCTGTTGCCGTTGCAACCCGAACAGTTCGGCCAGATCGACGAGGTGGCCTATCCCGTTGTGGAACCGTCGCTTTTCCTGAACGGTTTCGTGGATGTGATCGCGCCGCCGACGCCAGCCGCAACCGAAGGAGATGTGCCATGATCCGCCGCCCCTTGCGCCCGCTGGCGCGCATCCTGCAGGCCCGGGCGCGAGGCGAAAACCCCGATGCCATCGAGCGGGAAAACCTGCGCCTGCGGCACGAAGCCGCCCGCAGCGACGCGCGGAGCCGGGCCGAAAGCCGCCTGTTCGTGCTGGGGCTGTTCTTTGCGGTCGCCTTTGTGGGCATCGGATTGCGGATGGGGGTTCTGGCCTCGACCCCGCCGGCAGAGCCGCGGATGGCGCGCAACGGGGTCGATTTTGCGGCGACGCGGGCCGAAATTCAGGATCGGCGCGGGCGGATCCTGGCGACCAATCTGGAAACCTCGGCGCTCTATGTGCATCCGCATGAACTGGTGGACCCGGCCCGCGCGGCGCGCGAACTGGCGCGGCTGTTCCCCGATCTGGACGAGGCGCGCATGCTGGCCGATTTCACTGGCCCGCGCAAATTTCTGTGGCTGCGCAAGGTGATGTCGCCCGAACAGCAGCAGGCGGTGCATGATATCGGTGAACCCGGCCTGTTGTTTGCCAGCCGCGAGATGCGGCTGTATCCCAATGGTGCGATGGCCGCCCATGTGCTGGGCGGCGCCACATTTGAACGCGAAGACGTGCGGGCCGCTGAAATCATCGGCACAGCCGGAATGGAACGCACCTTTGACGCGCGGTTGCGCGATCCGGCGCAGGCCAATGATCCGCTGCAACTGTCGCTGGACCTGACCGCGCAGACCGCCATGGAAGATGTGCTGTCCACCGGCATGACCCTGATGAACGCCAAGGGCGCGGCGGGCGTCCTGATGGATGTGCATACCGGCGAGGTGCTGGCCATCGCATCGCTGCCCGATTTCGACCCCAACGACCGCCCCGCGCCGCCCACGCAGGGCGACCCGACCGCCAGCCCGATCTTCAACCGCACGGTGCAGGGCGTCTATGAACTGGGGTCCACGTTCAAGATATTTACTGTGGCGCAGGCCATGGAGCTGGGCCTTGTCGGCCCCGAAACCATGATCGACACCAGAGGCCCGATGGTGAAAGGCCGCCACCGCATCACCGATTTCCGCAACTATGGCCCGGAACTGACCGTGGACAAGGTGATCGTGAAATCGTCGAATATCGGCACCGCGCGGATCGCGCTGATGATCGGGGCGGACCGGCAGAAGGCGTTTCTGGAACTGATGGGGCTGACCCAACCCACCGGCATCGAGATCTCCGAGGCGCGCAGCGGCCGCCCGATCATGCCGCCA
>JBGSJU010000102.1:0-2985 GCA_041741655.1 Rhodobacterales bacterium | reverse complement strand
CGCGCGCCGCCTCATGGGCCAGCGTCGCATGCCGCGCTTGCCAGTTCTCCAATGTCCATGGCCGCCCGGGGGCAGCCAACCCCGGGGCCGGAAACCAGACCGCCGCGTCGCTGCGACCTGTAGCAGTCCGAACCGTCACCGGGCGCAGATCATAGCCAAAGCCGCCCTCGTAGTAGGCAAGCCGCGCCAAGTCATCAGTGCTCAGGCCTTCGGCCAACAGGCCTTCGGCGGCTTCGCCGGCGACCGGCAGGATCAGGGGCCACGGGGCGCCGCCGGCGTGATACACCGCGTGATCGGCGAGGATGGCCGGGGTCAGCCGCAGATCATCCCGGCCCAGACCTTCCCGGCCCAGCACGATAGCGCACAACACCGGGTCACGCAGCGTGCCGTAAAAGAACTGCGCCGTCATCTCAGCGCCAAAGACGCGCGGCGATTTCGGCCGACAACCCGGCGGCGATGGCACCCAGCAGCAAGGTCAGGCTGAACAACGGCGATGACAACGCCATCAGGCCCCATTCAAAGCCCTTCTCCAGCATCCCGGTCAGGGCTTCGATCGGGCCGTCATAGCGGTTGCGCAGCGACAGACGCAGCATCTCGTTGAATGCCTGCACGAAAAGCCCCCAGAACAGCAAGACGGCCCCCCCGGTCACGCCATTGCCAACCGCGGCCACCGTGCCGCGTCCCGCCCGACGCCCGACCGTGATCCACCCCGTCAACAGGCCAAGCCCCACATTGATCAAGGGAAACCATCCCACGTTCGTGCCCTCGGGCAACAACGGGATGACAAGCCCCGACAGAAGAAACCCCGTGATGCCAAGGATCAGCGCGGCAACCAGCTTGGCGGCAGTGGGGTAGATCATGTCGGATCGCTCATGCTGGGCGCGTCACCGTGATTTGCGTCACATCACAGTTTCCGCTCTCGAACGTCGCCGCGCAAGAGGTCAGGTAGAAATTCCACATCCGCCGAAACCGATCGTCAAATCCCATGCCGGCAATGCGGTCCCATTCAGCGTTGAATTTCTCGTGCCAGATCCGCAGCGTGCGCGAATAGCTTTCGCCGAACTCGACCGACCGCGCCACGCGCAGACCGGCCCGTTCCACTTCGGCGCGCAGGGCGCGCGGCGACGGCAGCATCCCGCCCGGAAATATGTATTTCTGAATGAAATCGACGCCCTTGCGATAAATCTCCCAACGCGCGTCCTGCACCGTGATGATCTGCAGCGTGGCGTTCTTGCCGGGCTTCAACCGGGCCCGCAGGCTTTCGAAGTAGACCGGCCAGTATTTCTCGCCCACCGCCTCGAACATCTCGATCGAGGCGATGCCGTCATAGGTGCCGGTTTCATCCCGGTAATCCTGCAACTTGATCGTCACACGGTCGGAAAGCCCTGCCTTTTCCATGCGGTCCACAGCATACTTGAACTGTTCCTCGCTGATCGTCAGGCAGGTGACACGCAGGCCACGTTCCTTGGCGGCATATTCCGCGAACCCGCCCCAGCCGCAGCCGATTTCCAGAATGTGATCGCCGGGCTGTGCCCCCATCTGGTCCACCATGGACGCATATTTTGCGCGCTGCGCCGCTTCCAGACTGTTCTGGCCCGGCTCGAACAGGGCCGACGAATAGGTCATCGTCTCGTCCAGCCAAAGCCCGTAGAAATCATTGCCCAGATCATAGTGATACGAGATGTTCTTCTTTGCCTGCCGCTTGCTGTTCGACTGCCACCAGAACCGCAGCCGTTCGAACGCCCGCACCGCCCCCATGCCCGGAAAGCCGTCGAACACCACCTCGTTGTCGGCATGCACCCAGTCCAGAAACGCCTGCAGATCGGGCGTGGTCCATTGTTCGTCCAGATAGGCCTCGCAGAACCCCAGATCGCCTTCGCGGATCAGGCGCGCGAACAGGTCGGGATTGTGGATGTGCAATTCTGCGACCGGGCCGGGCAACGGGCCTTCGACGCGGAAATGCCGCCCATCGGGCAGCACGAAATCCAGCCGACCCCGTCGCATGGTTTTCACCACCTCGAACACGCGGGCGAAATAGCGCGGCAGGCCGGTCTGGCCCTTGGTATCGGTCAGGATCATTGTCGTTTTCTCTGCGGGTATGGCGGCCTCTGCCGCTCTGGTTGACATGAAGTATTACTCAGAAACTACGGGCTTCATAGGCTTTCAACGCGCGGGCGCGCCCTGCGTCCGGGCTGACGATTGGCACCGGATAGGGCGCATCGGGCCGCAGCCCCCAAGCGCGCGGCACCGCGTCGAAATAAGCCAGCGCGGTGGCGGATGGCGCGCGCCGCCCCTCGGCGATCCACGCCGTAGCGTAAAGCCCGCGCGGGTCGAATTTTTCCAGCTGGCTGACCGGGTTGAACACCCGGAAATAGGGCGCGGCATCCGGGCCGGACCCCGCCGCCCATTGCCAGCCCATGGCGTTCGACGCGATGTCCCAGTCGATCAGGCAATCGGCAAACCACGCCTGCCCGATGCGCCAGTCGGTCATCAGATGCTTGGTCAGGTAGGACGCCACGATCATCCGGCCCCGATTGTGCATCCGGCCCGTCACATACATCTCGCGCATCGCGGCATCGACAAAAGGGATGCCGGTGCGGCCTTGTTTCCACGCGATGACATGGCGGTGGGTGTCATCAGTGGACCACGGGAACGCGTCCCAGTCGGGCTTCCAGTTGCCCGTCAGGATATGCGGCGTGTGATGCGTCAGATGCCACGCGAATTCGCGCCACACCAGTTCCTTCAGGAACACCTCGGCGCCCGCCTTGCCTTCGGCCCGCGCGCGCGCGCCGGCATGCCAGCATTGCTGCGGGCTGATCTCGCCCAGGGCCAGGTTTTCCGACAGGCCGGACGTGCCATCCTGCCCCGGCCAGTCGCGCGCTTCGTGATACTGCGCAATCGGTCCGGCACAGAATGCCGCCAGCCGATCCTGCGCCGCCGGTTCGCCGACGCGGGCATGGGCGGCGACAATCGCGGCACCCCGGT
>JBGSJU010000101.1:0-2632 GCA_041741655.1 Rhodobacterales bacterium | reverse complement strand
CCCCGGCAGCGCCGCGCTGGCCGATCAGGCCGCCGCCGTCGCCCGTGCCACGTTCTTCGGCAGCGACTGGGCCGCGTCACCGCGCAAACGCGCGCAAGCGCTGTATGAAATCGCCGATGCGCTGGAGGCGGCGAAGATGGAAATCGCCGCGTTGTGTGTCGCCGAAAACGGCAAGCTGATGTCCGAAGCCATCGGCGAAACCATGGGCGCCATATCGGAAACCCGCTATTACGCCGGTCTGGCCCGCGCGATGCGCGGCACGATGCAGGAAACCGCGCCCGGCGCGCTGTCGCTGTTTCACCGCGAAGCGGCAGGCGTCGCCGCGATCATCGTGCCGTGGAACGCGCCGGTGACGCTGCTGTTACGCTCGCTGGCTCCTGCGCTGGCTGCGGGTTGCACCTGCGTCATCAAACCCGCGCATCAGACGCCGCTGACCCACGCGCGCATCATGCAGGCCATCGCCTCTGCCCCGTCGCTGCCCCCCGGCGTGGTCAATTCGGTGAATGAAAACGGCACAGATGTGGGCCGCGCGTTGGTCGCGTCGCGCGACATCGACGTGATTTCCTTTACTGGGTCCAGCCGCACCGGGTCAGCCATCATGGCTGCTGCCGCACCGACGTTGAAGAGGGTGGGTCTGGAACTGGGCGGCAAGGCGCCCGCCGTGATCCATGCCGATGCCGATCTGGATGTCGCGGTGCGCGAACTGACCAAGGGGGCGCTGAACATGGCGGGGCAGATCTGCGTCGCCGCCGCGCGGTTTCTGGTGCATGACAGCATCGCGCGCGAGTTCGAGGCGCGCATCGTCGCGGCGTTTGCCGCCATCCGCACCGGGCCGGGCAATGATCCCGCCAGCCAGATGGGCGCGCTGATCGACACGGACGCGCAGACCCGCGTATCCCGCCTGATCGAACAGGCGGGCGACGAGGGCGAATTGCTGCTGAAAGGCACGGCGCTGAACCATGGCGCCTTCCTGACGCCGACGCTGTTCCGCATCGACGATGTGCGCTCATCGCTGGTGCAGGAAGAACTGTTCGGCCCCATCGTGTCGGTCGAAACCTTTGGCGACGAGGCCGAGGCGGTCGCCAAGGCCAATGCCACTGATTACGGGCTGGCAGCCTCGGTGTTTTCCGAAAACGGCGCACGGGCTTTGCGCACCGCGCGGGCGATCCGGTCGGGCACGGTCTGGATCAATTCCCACCTGCGCCTGTTCGCCGAGGCGGAAACCGGTGGTTATGGCCGGTCCGGGCTGGGCCGGTTGCACGGGGTCGAGGGGCTGAATGACTTTCTGGAAACGAAACACATCTACCTGGAAACCGGGATGATCTGAGGGAAGACGGGCATGACCGACAGCTACGATGTAGTCATTAACGGCGGCGGCCCGGTGGGCATGGGGCTGGCCATCGAACTGGGGCAGCGCGGCATCCGGGTTTGCGTGATCGAGCGGCACAAGACACCGCAACCAATCCCCAAGGGGCAGAACCTGACCCAGCGCACGGCGGAACATTTCGCCAGTTGGGGCTGCGAGGCGGAACTGCGCGCGGCCCATCCCATTCCGCCCGGCGCGGGCATCGGGGGCTTGACCAGCTACGGCACGCTGCTGTCGGGCTGGCATTACGACTGGCTCAACCGGTCATCGGTGCGCGACTATTACTTCACCGCCAACGCCCGCCTGCCGCAATACGCCACCGAAGGTGTCTTGCGGACGCGCGCCGCCGCGATCCCCACGATTGATGTGCTCTATGGCTGGACCAGCACCGCCTTGGCGCAGGATGCCACCGGCGTTACCGTGACGGCGACCAGCGCGGCGGGCCAGTCCCGCGTGCTGCGCGCCGCCTATGCCGTGGGCTGCGACGGTGCGCGGTCGTTCATCCGGCAAGCGGCGGGCATCACCGAAACCCGGTCCGACCATGACCGGCTGATGGCGCTTCTGGTGTTCCAATCGACCGAATTGCACGACCTGTTGGAACGCTATCCCGGCAAGGCGTTCTACAACGTGCTGCACCCAGATTATCAGGGCTACTGGCTGTTCTTTGGCCGGGTTGACCATGGCAAAAGCTGGTTCTTTCACGCCCCCGTGCCCTTGGACACCACGCGCGAGAATTTCGATTTCGCGGGCTTCCTGCATCGTGCGGTGGGGCAGGAATTCGCGCTTACGTTCGATCATATCGGGTTCTGGGACCTGCGCATCTCGCTGGCCGATACCTATCGCGCGGGGCGGGTGTTCATCGCGGGCGACGCGGCGCACAGCCACCCGCCCTATGGCGGCTATGGCGTGAATACCGGGCTGGAGGATGCGCGCAATCTGGGCTGGAAACTGGCCGCCACGCTGCAAGGCTGGGGCGGGCCGGACCTCTTGGACAGCTATGATGCGGAACGTCGCCCGGTGTTCGCGTCCACCGCGCGGGATTTCATCGAACGGTTCATCCGCGATGACCGCGATTTCCTGAACACCTACGACCCCGCCAAGGATCGCGCCGCGTTCGAGGCCGCATGGCACAACCGCAATCTGGATGCCGCCGAGGTCAACGCCTTTGAACCGCATTACGAAGGCTCGCCGCTGGTAGGCCCAGGCGATGGGCCCAGTGCGCGCGGCGATCACCAGCATATCGCGCGGCCCGGGCACCATCTGGCG
>JBGSJU010000100.1:0-10245 GCA_041741655.1 Rhodobacterales bacterium | reverse complement strand
TGAACGTTCACATCCACCAAAGTCGGCGGCAGGTCCAGAAACAACGCCGCCGCCGGGTGACGGTCGCGCGACAGGAAATCGCTGTAGGCCGCGCGCAGGGCGCCGACGAACAGCTTGTCGCGCACGGGCCGCCCGTTGACGAACAGGAACTGCGCAACGGAAGTGCCGCGCGACCATGTCGGCAATGCGGCGAACCCGGTCAGGCGGTGGCTGTCGCGTTCCGCCTCGATCCGCATTGCGTTGTCAGTGAAATCGCGGCCCAACACTGTGGCCAGTCGCGCCTGCAATGCGTCGAACAGATCGCCGGTTTCCGGGTCCGCCCGGAACAGCACGCGGCCCTCGCCACCCCCTGTCGCATCACGCAGCACAAAGCCACACCAAGGCGCGGCCATCGCCAGCCGCTTGATGGTGTCCGACACCGCCAGTGTTTCGGACCGGTCGGAGCGCAGGAATTTCAACCGCGCGGGCGTGGCGTGGAACAGATCGCGCAGGTCCACCACGGTGCCGCGCGTCAGCGCCGCCGGGCGCACCGGATCGGTGTGACCGCCATAGGACCGGATCATCGCGGCTTCGGCGGACCCGCGGGCGCGAGTGGTGATCACCAGACGGCCAACGGCGGCCAGCGACGGCAACGCCTCGCCGCGAAAGCCGAAACTGTGGATGTTCAACAGGTCGGACCCGTCGATTTTCGATGTGGCATGGCGCGACAGCGCCAGCGCCAGTTGATCCGCCGCGATGCCGTGGCCATCATCGGTGACGCGGATCAGGCTTTTGCCGCCATCCGCGATCGTCACCTCGATCCGGGTCGCGCCGGCGTCCAGCGCGTTTTCCACCAGTTCCTTGACGGCGGACGCCGGGCGTTCCACCACCTCGCCCGCCGCGATGCGGTTGACAGCGGATTCGTCCAGCTGACGGATCACCGGCAGATCAGCTACGGCCAGGTCTGTAGATATATTGGGGCTTGGTTGCGACATGCCCCAATCTGTAGCGCGTGCGCAGCGATTCTGCCACAGGCAAGCAGTGTTCAGCCGCCCACAGCCGCCTGATACCATGCGGCAATGGCGGCGCGTTCGGCGTCCTCCATGTAACTCAGGTTGGCGGGTGGCATGGCATGGCTGATCGCCGATTGCGCATAGATCGCGCGGGCGTGTTCGGCGATCTGCGCGGGGGTTTCCAGATGCACGCCCTTGGGCGCCCAATACAGCCCGGTCCAAGCGGGTTCCGCCGCGTGGCACATCGAACAGCGGCCCAGCACGATGTTCGTCACGTCTTCAAACCCTTCGGCAGCGGCGAACCGTGCGCCGGGGCCTTCTGCCGTTTCCTCCGGCGTCACGCGTGGCCCAGAGGATGACAGCCAGACGATCAGCAGAAAGATCACGGTCGTTGCCCCCCAGGTCCACCACACCATTCCCTTCCGCGCGTGCATGGTGTTGAAGAAATGCCGGATCGTTACCCCCATCAGGAATACAAGGCTGGCGATGGCCCATGTATGCTGCGTGCCGAAAGCCAGCGGATAGTGGTTCGACAGCATCAGAAAGATCACCGGCAGCGTCAGGTAATTGTTGTGCAGCGACCGTTGCTTGGCGATCTTGCCGTATTTCGCGTCGGGTTTGCGCCCGGCGATCAGGTCGGCCACCACCACCTTCTGGTTCGGAATGATGATGAAAAACACGTTCGCGCTCATGATCGTGGCGGTGAACGCGCCCAGATGCAAAAGCGCGGCGCGGCCCGAAAACACCGAGGTGTAGAACACCGCCATCGCCACAAGCACCCCGAACAGCGCCACCATCAGCAGCGACTGATCCGCATCCACAAAGACCTTGCACAGCGTGTTATAGGCGATCCAGCCGAAGGCCAGCGAGGCGACGGACAGTGCAATCGCCTGCCACGGCGACAGGTCCAGCACATTGGCGTCGATCAGGAAAAACTCGGCCCCCACATAATACACCACGGCCAGCAGGGCGAAGCCGGACAGCCAGGTCGCATAGCTTTCCCATTTGAACCAGGTCAGGTGGTCGGGCATGTTCGCGGGGGCCACTAGGTATTTCTGGATATGATAGAACCCGCCGCCGTGGACCTGCCATTCCTCGCCATCCGCGCCGGTGGCCAGCGCGCGGTCGCGGTTCAAACCCAGATCCAGCGCGATGAAATAGAATGACGACCCGATCCACGCGATGCCGGTGATCACGTGCAGCCAGCGGATCGCAAATTCCGACCAGTCCCAGACCACCGCGCCGGCATAGCCCATGTCCATCCTGTTGCATCCCCGTGTTGCGCCGCGGCGGGCTATCCCGCCGGCAGTTTACCTGATAGATCGTCGCATTGCCGGCCAAGATGCAAGCGAGGCCGCGTCGCGGCCCATGTCGGAATGCCGCAACGTTGCGCAACTGTCCATCAACTGGGCATCCGCCCGGCCCCCATTCAGTCAGGAGTATCCCGATGAAATCCGAAAGCCAGAACGGCGCCACCTTTGAAACCTGGACCGCGGCCGAATTGCGCGCGGCCTTTGATGCCAATCAGGTCGTCGTCATCGACGTGCGCACCCCGCAAGAGTTCATGTTCGAACATATTCCGGGCGCGCTGCTGATGCCTTTGGCATTCTTCGACGCGGCGAAACTGCCGGGCCAGTCCGACAAGCGCATCGTGTTCCATTGCGGGTCCGGGGTGCGGTCGGAACGGGTGGCGCGGGCGGCGATGGCATCGGGTGTGACCCGCATCGCGCATCTGGAGGGCGGTTTCGCGGCGTGGAAGGCGGCGGGCCTGCCCTATGTCGGCACCAACATGGCCACCGGTGCGCCACAACTGGTCACGCCGTAACCGGCTGGTTCCAGACAGAAAAGGACCCGGGCGTTGCCGCCCGGGTCCACATCACCGGCCGAGGGAGGATCAGCCCTTGGTGAATTCGGGATAGGCTTCGAGGCCCAGTTCGGCCTTGTCCAGTCCCATCATCTCGTCTTCGGCCGAGGGGCGGATGCCCATGGTCGATTTCAGGATCGTGAAGATGATGTAGGATGCCACGAACATGAACACGCAGATCGAGATCGTGCCGATGGCTTGGGTCACAAAGGACGTGTCGGCGGTGTAGAACGGCACCGCCAGCGTGCCCCAGATACCGGCCATCAGGTGCACCGGGATCGCGCCCACCACATCGTCGATCTTCAGCTTGTCCAGCATCGGCACCGCGAACACCACGATCACGCCGCCAACCGCCCCGATCCACAGTGCGCCGAACAGCGTCGGGTCCAGCGGACCGGCGGTGATCGACACCAGACCAGCCAAGGCACCGTTCAGCACCATGGTCAGGTCAACCTTGCCATACAGAACCTGCGTCAGGATCAGCGCCACGACGGACCCTGCCGCTGCCGCCATGTTTGTGTTGGCGAAAATCACCGACACGGCATTGGCATCCGCCTCGGACCCCAGCGCCAGTTGCGACGCGCCGTTGAACCCGAACCAGCCCAGCCACAGGATGAATGTGCCCAGTGTGGCCAGCGCAAGGTTGGAACCCGGCATCGGGGTGATCTTGCCATCCTTGCCATACTTGCCCAGACGCGGACCCAGCACCAATGCCCCGGCCAGCGCAGCGGCACCGCCCGCGGCATGCACCAGCGTCGAACCGGCAAAGTCCGAAAAGCCCATGTCATCCAGCCAGCCGTAGCCCCATTCCCACGACGCTTCGATCGGATACAGAAACCCGGTCAGGATCACGGTGAAGATCAGGAAGGGCCACAGCTTGATCCGTTCCGCCAGCGTGCCCGATACGATCGATGCCGTGGTGGCGCAGAACATCAGCTGAAAGAAGAAATCAGACCCGGCCGAGTATCCGGTCGCCACATCGGGATCGCCGCCGATGGATTTGGCCGAGAACAGCACGCCAACATAGTCGGTGATCGTCCAGGCGTCGCCCGGATACATCAGGTTGTAGCCGACGATCCAGTACATGATCGAGGCGATGGAAAACAGAGCGATATTCTTCGTCAACTGCATCGCAACGTTCTTGGACCGCACCAGCCCGGCTTCCAGCATGGCGAAACCGGCCGCCATCCAGAACACCAGAAAGCCGCCGATCAGGAACAGCAGCGTGTTGAAGATGAACACGAAATCGACTGGCGGCGCCGCCTCTGCGACCGCTTCGGCGACGGCGGCGGGCTCGGTCGTCTGGGCAAACCCCAAAGCGGGCGCTGCGATCAGTGCCGCCGCCAGCCCGAGTTGCGTGAGAAGTTTCATGGTTGTTTCCTTTCCCCGAATACTTTTGTGGATGCGGTCAAAGCGCATCGTCATTGGCTTCGCCGGTGCGCACCCGCACGGCCTGCGCGACGTCGATCACGAAAATCTTGCCATCGCCGATCTTGCCGGTCCGGGCGGTGGTGGTGATCTTCTCGACGACCTGATCCACCAGCGCGTCGGACACCACGATCTCCAGCTTGACCTTGGGCACGAAATTCACGGCATATTCCGCACCGCGATAAATCTCGGTGTGGCCGGATTGGGCGCCAAAGCCCTTCACCTCGGTAACCATCATGCCGCGCACGCCGATTTCGGTCAGCGCCTCGCGGACCTCCTCCAGCTTGAACGGCTTGATCGTGGCAATGATGAGTTTCACCTTGATCCCCTTTTTCTGTTACTGATCCGGGGCCCCTCCCCGCGTTTGCATCCGCAGAAAAGCGCGCAGCGGGGTGAGGATGAAGGAAAAGGCCATATCATAAAGCGGTTACATGGCCGTTACGCATAAAATTTAGCCATAAATTTGCGTTTGCACTATTTTTCAGCGCACGAAAAATCGGCGTTTCCGCTCCATCCCCTCTACATCCTGCCGCGAAGCGACTATCTTGACCAAAATCAAACCGTCGGGCAGGGCGAAAAATGGCTGATTCAACGCGCAAGACCCCGCCCTTGGTGGCGGAACGCCGCTATGGCCGCGCGTCGGCAAAACCCGGCGCCGGATCAAATCCGCCCAAGCCCCCCGCCAAGCCTCCCGCCAAGCCGCCAACGAAAAAGCGGCGCACACCGGCGCGGCGGCGCGGGCTGTTCGGGTGGTTGCTAGCGCTGCCGGGGATGTTGCTACGCACAGTATGGGCGGTGCTCTGGCGGGTGTCGGCGCTGGCGGCGGTCATTCTGGCGGGGGTGGTCTATGTCAAATCGCTGACCCTTCCGCCGGTGGACCGGGTGCTGGACGGGCGGGCGCGCGGATCGGTGACCATGCTGGACGCCTATGGCGACATCTTTGCCCGGCGCGGCGCGCAATTCGGCGGCGCGGTCACGGCCACCAGCGTCAGCCCGCATCTGAAGAACGCCGTGATCGCCACCGAGGACAAACGGTTCTACCGCCATTTCGGCATCAGCCCGCGCGGCGTGCTGTCGGCCATGCGCATCAACATGCGCGAAGGCCGCCACCCGCTGAAAGGCAACGGCGGGTCCACCATCACGCAACAAACCGCGAAACTGCTGTGCATGGGCGAGGTTTATGACGCCACGAAATGGAAATCCGAACAGGATTACGAAGCCGACTGCCGCCGATCCACATTGTCCCGCAAGGGGGCCGAGGCGATCTATGCCATGGCGATGGAACTGGCCTATACCAAGGACGAAATCCTGTCGATCTACCTGAACCGCGCCTATATGGGCGGCGGCGCCTACGGGGCCGAAGCGGCGGCGCAGCGGTTCTTTGCCAAATCCGCCGCAGCGGTCAACGCGCCCGAGGCCGCGATTCTGGCGGGGTTGTTGACCGCGCCCACGACGCTGGCACCGACGACGAACCTGCAACGCAGCCAGACCCGCGCGGCTGTGGTGATCGGGCTGATGCGCGATCAGGGCTATCTGACCGACGCCGAGGCCAAGACCGCATTGGCCAACCCCGCGACATTGTCGGCCGGCGCGGAACGCAGCGCAGGCGGGTATTTCGCTGATTGGGTGATGTCGTCCGGCCCCGACTATTTCACCCGCAACACCGCCGAGGATGTGGTGATCCGCACCACGCTGGACCCTCGCCTGCAGCGCGCTGCCGAAGAGGCGCTGGCGCATGTGTTCGCCACCAAGGTCCGCGAAGGGTCAAAGGCGCAGGCGGCCATAGTGGTCATGTCGCCCGATGGCGCGGTGCGGGCGATGGTCGGCGGGCGTGACACGAATGTGGTGGGGGCCTTCAACCGCGCGACGCAGGCGCTGCGCCAGACCGGATCGGCATTCAAGCCCTTCGTTTATGCCGCCGCGCTTGACATGGGTTACAGCGGCAATGACATCGTCGAAGATGCGCCCCTGACGATCGATATCCCCGGATCGGGGCCGTGGTCGCCGGAAAACTATGACCGCAAGTTCCGCGGTCTGGTGACGCTGACGGATGCGCTGGCCAATTCGCTGAACATCCCGGCGGTCAAGGTGGCGCAATCGGTCGGGTTGGACCGCGTGCGCGGCATCGCGATCGGGTTCGGCGTGGGCAACGATCTGGCCAGCGGGCCGGCACTGGCGCTGGGGGCGTCGGAATCCACGCTGGTGCAGATGACGGGGGCCTATGCCGGCATTCTGAACGGCGGCTATGCGGTCATCCCCTATGGTCTGGTCGATCTGCGGCTGCGGCGCGACAACACCGCGCTGATCGAACAGACGGGCGGCATGGGGGCTGCAGTCATATCGGAACAGGCGGCGCAGGAACTGGTCTGGATGATGCATCAGGTGGTGCTGACCGGCACCGGCGCACGCGCCAACCTGAAAGACCGGCAGGTGGCGGGCAAGACCGGCACGACGCAAGCCGCGCGCGACGCATGGTTCATCGGATTTTCAGCCGATTATGTCGCGGGCATCTGGATGGGCTATGACGACAACACGCCGCTGTCGGGTGTGACCGGCGCGGGTCTGCCATCCGATATCTGGCATGAGGTGATGGTGCGCGTGCATGCGGATGTACCGCCCCGCCCGTTGCCGATGCGGGAACCCGGTGCCGGACAGGCAGGCGCGGGCGAGGTGGTGTTTGCCCCGGATGGCGCCGGCGGGTCGCTGATCGAAGACCTGTTGCGCGGGATTTTCGGTGGCGGAAATGCCCGGCAGGATCAGGGCCGCCAACAGGCGCCGTCGGCGCCGACGCGGAGCGACCCGGTTTTGCCCGATGGCAGCGACAGCCGCTAGGGCGCGGCGGGGGGCGGGGGGGCGACCAAGGCCGCCCCCCGGTGTAATCAGAAGCTCAGAACGGTGGTGTCGTCATCTATAAGCGCAGTCGCCGCCTCGGCGGGGTCCGCGGCGGTGATGCCATCCAGCAGCGCCTCGGCCGTCGCGCCCTTGCCGGGCAGGTAGATCGCACAGACCTCGACCTTGGTGCCGGACTTTTCCATCATCATCTTCATCAGGCCCTGCGGGCTGGCACCCTTGGGCGGCTGGCCGGCGGTCGCGGTTTCGGGCGCGGCCTTCAGCGCGATGTCACCTGCCGGTCCGCACAGCAGGATGCGGGTGGCGACGCCCTGCTGGGCGGCGTTCATGGTCAGGACCATCGCCATCAGCTGGGTCTGCGGCTCGGCGGCCGTCAGCACGGTCATCAGGGTCTTGTCGGACGCCAGCGCCGGCATGGCGGTAACGGTGGCCAGCGCAAGCGCGGCCAGAACAGTCTTTTTCATTGATCGTCTCCATGTGATTGGGTCGGAAGGGGTGCGTTTCCGTAAACCCGTGTCGTCAGGCGAATTATGTGGCCGGCCGGATCACTCCGGCACGAAAATCTCGTTGCGCAGGATCGCGCGCAGTGTCCGCAGCGTCAGGCCCGTCATGATCACGATCAGCACCGCCAGCAGGCCCAGCCCGATCCATTGATGCACGACCGATCCGGTCGCCCGCGCGAACAGCAGACTGGCGATGGTGACGGCGGCAAAGGGAAACCCAAGCGCCCAGAACGACACCACAAAGGGCAGTTTCAGGATGCGCGGCAGGTTCAAAGCAACCAGCAGGGTGAAGAAATAGGCGGCGTTCAACAGAATGCGGGCGAATTCATCGACCTCGCCGCCGTGCATCCGGACCCATGCGGTAAAGGCGACAGCGGGCGGCGCGATCAGGATCACCAGCGAGGGTTGCAGACGTGCGGGCATCGGGTCGTGGAACATCAGCCGGTTCATCACCAAGGTCAGCAGGACGATCCAGAACAACAGGCCCACTGACAAGAAATACCACGACAGTTCGGCATAGCCCAGTTGCACGCCCGCGATGGGAACAATCACATTGCCCACCGCCGGGATGAACCAGCCGGGGTTCAACGCGCCGGTCTGGAACGCGCGGGCCGAAATCCAGCCCGACACCACCGCCAGCGTCAGGACGAATTGCAAGGATGCGCCCGGCAACCACAAGAGCGGCGCCAGCGTCGGCGCCGCCTGCAATGCCGCCGTGCCCAGCAGCAACAGCGAAATCGACATGGCCGGAAAGAACGACAGCCGCACCGGGTGATGCCATTCAGCCAGCACGGCCTTGGGATGCACCAGCGCCTTGGCCGCATAGGTGACCGCGATCACCGCAAAGACCGCCAATGTGACCCAGAACACCGCATGCGACACGCCATGCGCCAGTTTCAGCGACAATTCCGCGCCGTGCAGCGCCAGTGTCAGACCCGCCAGCCCCATCGAGACGGCAAAGAACGGCACCGGAAAATGTTCCAGCCAGGAATGGGTCGCGCCAGCGGCGGCATCGGTCATCGGATCATCCCCGGGATTTGTTTCGATTGGGCCAGAACAACGATTCCAACGTATAGACCAGAACGGCCAGCCCAACAGCCCCTGCAACGGCCACGCCGGCCAGCACGATCACATCCACTGGCCCGCCGATGTCGCGGAAGCCCGATTTGGTCATGCCCCAGACAAACAGCACCGCTGCGATCGCGCCAAATGGCATCGACAGCTGCGCGAGCAGGAATTTGCGCCAGCTGACCGCGCGGTCCCGGATCAGCACATAGGCATAGGCCAGCGTGATCACCACGGCCGCCACGACCATGGCCCAGAACAGGCCGGCGCCGAACATTTCTTCCCAGACCGCGATCAGGGTTTCCAGTGTCAGTTCCTTCATGGCGTCCTCCTCAGGCCTTGCCGCGCAGCATGGCGTTATAGGTGGGTTTCAACGCGACTTCCTTCATCAGCCAGGAAATCCACAACTCCTCCAGCGGGGCAATCACGCCGGGAAAGCTGGGCACCAGATTGTTCTTGTAGTCGAATTCGATCAGCATGGCTTTCCCGACACGGGTGATCATCGGGCAGGACGTGTAGCCTTCGTAGGTTTGCGTTCCAGCCGTGCCAGCGATGGTGGCGACCAGATGATCGACGACCACCGGCACCTGCCATTTCACGCTTGCCGCCGTCTTGCCCTTGGGCACGCCCGCCACGTCGCCGACGGCAAACACATCGGGATAGCGGTTGTGGCGCAACGTGGCGGGGTCCACCTCGACCCAGCCCTGATCGGTCCATTTGTCGGCCCAGGGCAGGGGCGAATTGCGGATCACATCGGGGGCGCGCATCGGCGGGATCACGTTGGTGAAATCGTAATCCGTTTCATGTTCGATCCCGTCGGGGTCGGTGAAGGTCAGCAGCTTCTTGCCCGGCTCGATGCGTTTCAGCACCCGGTCCAGTTCGGTCTTGATGCCGCGTTCACCAAACAGCATCCGCACCTTTTCCGACACGATCGGCACGCCGAACAGTGCCTTGGTCGGGTTCCAGTATTCGATGGCGATCTTGTTGCGGTTGCCTTTCTTGTCGGCATAATCCTCGGTGATGAAGGCGTATTTCAACGGCGCACCGGCACATTTCATCTCGGTCGCCGGGCGAAAGAACACCGCCTTGCCGCCCGTGCTGGTGAACTGGTCCATCAGGGCCCATGTCGCTGCGGCCTGTTCGGGCCCAGCATAGACCGCGCCGATGCCGTTCTTGCCGATCAGATCGGTGGAGAAGCCCTCGATTGCGTCCCAGTCCAGTTTCAGCCCTGTGACGACGATCAGGAAATCATAGGCCACCTTGGTGCCCGATGCGGTGGTGACCGATTTCGCCTCGGGGTCGATCTCGGCAGCATATTCCGCGATGAGGGTGACGCCTTGGGGCAGCCAGTCGGTGGTCTGGCTGACGGAATAGCTGGCCGGTTTCAGCCCGGCGGCGATCAGGGTATAGCCCGGCTGGTAGAAATGCTGCGCGCGCCCGTCGATCAGCGTAATCGCAGCCCCATCCAGCCTGTCCACCAGCGTGTTGGCCAGCGCGGTGCCCGCCGCGCCCGATCCCAGGATCACGATCCGCGCGGCGGTCT
>JBGSJU010000099.1:0-11639 GCA_041741655.1 Rhodobacterales bacterium | reverse complement strand
ATCTGGCAGCGGCAGGGCCGGCTGACACCGACCTGCCATCGCGCGCGGCGGCGGATGCCGCCCTGTCTGATCCCGCGCCGCGCTGCGAAGCGCAGATGACAGCGGTGGCGCAAGCAGCGGCGATGGTGGCCCTGACGCTGTCATCCTGCCAGCCGTACACGACCGCCACGATCCATCATAACGGCATGATGGTGCAGGGCGTGACCGATGCAAAAGGCACGTTGCAGATCACGCTGCCCGCCTTGGCCGAAACCGCGTTGTTCATCGCGGAATTTCCGAACCGGGAAGGCGCGGTAGCGACGACCACCGTTCCTGCGCTGACGGATTTCGACCGTGTGGTCCTGCAATGGCGGGGTGATGCCGGATTTGCGTTGAACGCCTTTGAATTCGACGCCGATTTTGGCACGAATGGCCACCGTTTTCGGGACACGCCCGGGTCGTTGCAGGCCGCCGCATTGGGTCTGGCGGGTGTCGTGACGCAGCATGGTGATGCCAGTCTGCCAGACGGATTGCGGGCCGAAGCCTACACGTTCGCGCGCGGCACCACCGACCGGGTTGGCACGATTGCCTTTACGGTTGAAGCGGCGGTGACCACCGGCAATTGCGGGCAGGAAATCGCGGCGCAAACCCTGCAGATCAGCGCGGGGGCCGGGCTGGAGGTGCGCGAACTGGTTCTGACGATGCCGGATTGCAATGCCGTGGGCGACTATATTGTGTTGAATAATATGGCCGAGGACCTAAACATCGCGGCAAACTGACCGTTGATATGGGGACTTTGCAACGATGCGCCGAATTCGGGCGGCTGCCCTCGCCGCATTGTGCCTGATCGGACTGACTGACCCCGTCGCCGCTCAGGACGTCACGCTCACCTCGCATGATGGAAGCGTCCAGATCGACGGAACATTGTTGGGCTTTGACGGCGAATTCTACCGGGTTGAAACGATCTACGGCGAACTGACCGTGGATGGGTCCGGGGTGGCCTGTTCCGGTCCGGGCTGCCCCAATCTGGAAGATTTCGTCGCGGAATTGTCAGTGTCCGGCGCCGCGATCATGGGCGATGTGCTGCTGCCGGCCCTGATCAAGGGCTTTGCGCTGCGCGAAGGGCTCGCGGTGGCGGAAACTCCGCTGGACGAGGCGCGCGACCTGTTCACCTTGTCGGATGCCAAGACACAACGTGCCGTGGCCCGGATCACCCTGCGCGCGACCAATACCGACGAAGGTTTCGCCGACATGCTGGCCGAAGAGGCTGATATCGTGATGGCGCTGCGCGAGGTGCGCGACACCGAGGTAGCGCTGGCCCGTGATGCCGGGATGGGTGATTTGCGCGGGCGGGGGCGCGTGCGGGTGGTGGCGCTGGATGCATTGGTGCCGGTGGTGGCGCCGGACAACCCGATTGACCGCATCGGCACGCCGCAGTTGGCACAGGTTCTGACCGGGCAGATCGTGTCCTGGGCCCAATTGGGTGGCGTGGATGCCCCCATCACGTTGCATATGCACGATCCCGCGTCCGGTCTGGCGCAGGCGGTTGTCGACCGGTTGGTCCGTCCGATTGACGGAACGCTGGTGGCGGGGGTTCGACGGCACGCCACCGATGCCGCGTTGGCCGAAGCGGTGGCGCGTGACCCGTTCGGACTGGGCGTCACGTCCGTGGCGGCGTCGGGGGCGGCCAAGCCGCTGGCCCTGACCGGCGCTTGCGGATTTGCCCTGTCCGCCACCCGCAAGGCGGTCAAGACCGAGGACTATCCCCTGTCCGCCCCTTTGTTTCTGTATCTGCCCGCCTATCGCCTGCCCAAGGTCGGCCGCGATTTTCTGGCCTATCTGCGGTCGGCCCCCGCGCAACTGGTGGTACGCCGGGCCGGGTTCACCGATCAGGCGCCCGAGGAAGTGCCGATCGACGATCAGGGTGACCGGTTCGCGAATGCCATCGCCCAAGCGGGTGCGGAAGTGGGCTTGCCCGAATTGCAGCGCATGGTGCGTCTGATGATGCCGTTGAAACGGGTGACGACGACCTTCCGGTTCGAAGTCGGATCGGCGCGGCTGGACGCGCAGTCGCGGTCGAATGTCGAACAGCTCGCCCGGGCGCTGGAGGTCGGGCAATATGACACCCGCACCTTGGTATTTGTCGGGTTTTCCGACGGCGACGGGCCAGCAGCAGCCAATGAGGCCATCGCCCTGCGCCGGGCCGAGGCGGTGCGGGACGCGGTCCGCCGCGCGGCGGAAACGGCGAATTTTGACCGGATCACCTTGCAGGTCGAAGCCTTCGGCGAAGCGATGCCGATGGCCTGTGACGATTCGGCCTGGGGTCGGCAGGTCAACCGCCGGGTCGAGGTCTGGTTGCGCTAAGGTCTGGCTGCGCTAAAGCAGGCCTTCGGCGCGAAAGCTGATCTCGCGCGATTTGCCGATCACCAGATGGTCATGCAGCACGATCCCCAACGCCTGCGCCGCGAACTGCACCTGCTGGGTCATGTCGATATCCGCCTGACTGGGCGTCGGGTCGCCGGATGGGTGGTTGTGCACAAGGATCAGCGCGCTGGCGTTCAGTTCAAGGGCGCGTTTGACCACCTCGCGTGGATAAACCGGCACATGATCCACGGTGCCTTTCGCCTGTGCCTCGTCGGCGATCAGGACATTCTTGCGGTCCAGAAAGAACACCCGGAACTGTTCGGTTTCGCGGTGTGCCATCGCGGTCTGGCAATAGGACAGCAGCGCGTCCCAACTGGACAGGACGGGGCGGTGCATCACGCGGGCGCGCGCCAGACGTTGCGCCGCCGCCTCGATGATCTTCAATTCGCAGATCACGGCATCGCCCACACCGTGTTCCTGCGCCAGACGGGCTGGCGTGGCGGAAATCACGCCGTTGAAATCGCCAAACCGGTCCAGCAGCCGTCGCGCCAGCGGTTTGACATCCTGCCGGGGAATGGCGCGGAACAGCACCAGTTCCAGCATTTCGTAGTCCGGCAGGGCATCAGCGCCACCTTCAACGAACCGTTGCCGCAACCGTGCCCGGTGATCGGCGATGTAGCTGGGCAAGCGCCCGTTGCCGAGGGTCGTTTCCAGCGCCGTGGCGCGTGCCGGCGTTTCGTCCGCCGCAAAAAGCGGCAGCGGTCGTTCGGCAAAGGCACGGACAGGGGGCTGGGTCATGCCACCAGCATCGCGCGCCGCGATTAATGCAGGGTTAATCCGAGGCGGGCACCTTGCGCTTTGGCAACCCGCTGCGTAGGTCGTGCCCAGCGACCTGGAGAAACCGATGACGCTGTTCCTGCATTATTTCCGCTGGGCCTTTGCCGTGACCGTGCTGGGCCTGATCCTTGCACCCTGGTTGGGGTGGGTATCGACCGGAACCCTGCACGGCGCTTTGTCGTTTCTGATGGTGGGCGTGGTTCTGGCCGTGCTGGAAATCAGCCTGTCGTTCGACAATGCCATCGTGAATGCCAACAAGCTGAAAACCATGACGCCGGTATGGCAGCAGCGGTTCCTGACATGGGGCATCCTGATCGCGGTGTTCGGGATGCGGATCCTGTTCCCGTTGCTGATCGTGGTGGTGGCCGCCGGCATCGGGCCTTGGCAGGCCTTGGTGCTGGCGTGGTCCCAGCCGGCGGAATATGCCCGCATCATTGGCGACGCGCATCTGTCGATTGCGGCCTTTGGCGGGGCGTTCCTGATGATGGTCGCGCTGAAATTCTTTTTCGACGATTCGAAACATGTGCACTGGATCGATGTGCTGGAGCGGCGCATGGCGGAATTCGCCAGTGTCAAAGGGCTGGAAATCGCGGTGGTGCTGGGGCTGATGCTGGTGTTTTCCACCGTGCTGCCGGATGACGATCTGGCGACGTTCCTGTTTGCCGGCATTTCTGGACTGGTGACATTTCTGGTGGTCGAGGTGATCGGCCATCTTCTGGACCGGGCCGATGCCGCAGCCGACGTGGCCGCAAAGGGCGGGTTCGGGGCTTTTATCTATCTGGAGGTGCTGGACGCCAGTTTCAGCTTTGATGGCGTGATCGGGGCGTTCGCGCTGACGCAGAACCTGTTCCTGATCGCCATCGGACTGGGCGTCGGGGCGATGTATGTGCGGTCGATGACCATCATGCTGGTGGAACGCGATACATTGGCCGAATTCCGCTATCTGGAACACGGCGCGTTCTGGTCGATCCTGATCCTTGCGGGCGTCATGTTCGCGCAGACGCTGGTGCATGTGCCCGAAGTGCTGACCGGCCTGATCGGTGCCGGGTTCATCGGGCTTTCGCTGTGGTCGTCGCTGCGGTATCGGGCCAAGGAACGGTTGCAGGCGCTGTAACACACCTGCAACCCCGGCTGCAGACAGGGCTGTGGTTCAGCCCTTCATCTTGTCCCAGAACCCCTTGACCGACCGGAAGAAGGTCGAGCTTTCGGGGTTGTTCTCCTCGGACAGCGCCTCGAATTCCTTTAGCAGGTCCTTCTGGCGCTGCGTCAGGTTGACGGGTGTTTCGACCGCCAGTTCGATGAACATGTCGCCCTCGGACCCGCCGCGCAACGCGGGCATGCCCTTGGACCGCAGGCGCATCTGACGCCCCGATTGGCTGCCCGCCGGGATCTTGACCTTGGACCGGCCACCGTCGATCGACGGTACCTCGATCTCGCCGCCAAGTGCGGCGGCCGTCATCGACACCGGCACGCGACAGAACAGGTTGGTGCCATCACGCTCAAAGATGTCGTGTTTCGCCACCTCGATGAAGATGTACAGATCGCCAGCCGGCCCGCCACGCAGACCGGCTTCGCCTTCGCCGGACAGGCGGATGCGGGTGCCGGTTTCCACGCCCTTCGGGATGTTCACCGACAATGCGCGATCCCGCTGCACCCGGCCTTGGCCGGCGCAGACCTTGCAGGGGTTCTTGATGATCTGGCCCAGCCCGGAACAGGTGGGGCAGGTGCGTTCGACGGTGAAAAAGCCCTGTTGCGCGCGCACCTTGCCCATGCCCGAACAGGTGGGACAGGTCGTCGGTTCGGCGCCGCCTTCGGCCCCGGTACCCTCGCAGGCGTTGCATTTGATCGACGTCGGCACGTTCAGCGTTTTTTGCAGGCCGGCATAGGCCTCTTCCAGCGTCACCCGCAGGTTATAGCGCAGGTCGGACCCGCGCACGGCGCGTTGCCGTCCGCCAGCGGCGCCGCGTTGCCCGCCCATGAAATCGCCGAACAGATCGTCGAACACGTCGGAAAACGCCGATGCGAAATCGGCTTGTCCCGCGTTGCCATAGGCACCGCCCGGACGCTGGCCGCCGCCACCGCCGTTTTCAAAGGCGGCATGACCGTAACGGTCATAGGCGGCCTTCTTGTCGGCGTCTTTCAGACAGTCGTAAGCCTCGTTCGCTTCCTTGAACTGCGCTTCGGCGTTGGGATTGTCGGAGTTGCGGTCGGGGTGCAGTTCCCGCGCCTTCAGGCGATAGGCTTTCTTGATCTCGTCGGCGCTGGCGCCTTTCGAGATGCCCAGCACATCATAATAATCACGTTTGGCCATTCAGCGGTCCCCTCTGCCGGAACGCGCGGGCCTGCCCGGTTGTCCCGGGCAGGTCCTTGGGTTCCGGTCCGGATCAGCGGCGCTTGCCGTTGCCCATGTCCTCGAAATCGGCGTCGATGATGTCGTCGTCATCGCCACCGCGCGGACCGTCAGACGCCTGCGGCTCGCCTTCGGACTGGGTCGCCTTGTAGATCGCTTCACCCAGACGCATCGCGGCTTCGGTGACGTTCTGGATCCCGGACTTGATCTTGGCGACGTTGTCCTTTTCCAGCTCGTCCTTCAGCGCGGCAATGGCCAGTTCGATCGCTTCGACGGTCGAGGGATCGACCTTGTCGCCATATTCCACGATCTGCTTTTCGGTCGTGTGCACAAGGCTTTCGGCCTGATTGCGCGCCTCGACCAATTCGCGGCGCTCGCGGTCGGCTTCGGCGTTTTCTTCGGCGTCCTTGATCATCTTTTCGATGTCGTCATCCGACAAGCCGCCCGAGGCCTGAATGGTGATCTTCTGTTCCTTGCCGGTGCCCTTGTCCTTGGCGCCGACCGACACGATGCCGTTGGCGTCGATGTCGAACGTCACCTCGATCTGCGGCATGCCGCGGGGCGCGGGCGGGATGTTTTCCAGATTGAATTGGCCCAGCATCTTGTTGTCCTGCGCCATTTCGCGTTCGCCCTGGAACACCCGGATTGTGACCGCGTTCTGATTATCCTCGGCGGTCGAGAACACCTGCGACTTCTTGGTCGGGATCGTGGTGTTGCGGTCGATCAGCCGGGTGAACACGCCACCCAGCGTTTCGATGCCCAACGACAACGGCGTCACGTCCAAGAGCACAACGTCCTTGACGTCACCCTGCAACACACCCGCCTGAATGGCCGCGCCCAGTGCCACGACTTCGTCCGGGTTCACGCCCTTGTGGGGTTCCTTGCCGAAGAATTTGGTCACTTCCTCGACCACCTTGGGCATGCGGGTCATGCCGCCGACCAGAACCACCTCGTCAATGTCGCCCACGGTCAGGCCGGCATCCTTCAGCGCGGCCTTGCAGGGGTCCATGGATTTCTTGATCAGGTCCGACACAAGGCTTTCCAGCTTGGCGCGGGTCAGCTTGATCACCATGTGCAACGGCGTGCCCGAATTCGGGTTCATCGCGATGAACGGCTGGTTGATTTCGGTCTGCTGCGACGAGGACAGTTCGATCTTGGCCTTTTCAGCTGCCTCTTTCAGGCGCTGCAGGGCCATCTTGTCCTTGGTCAGGTCAACGCCATGTTCCTTGCGGAATTCATCCGCCAAGTAGTTCACAATGCGCATGTCGAAATCTTCGCCACCGAGGAAGGTGTCGCCGTTGGTCGATTTGACTTCGAACAGGCCATCGTCGATTTCAAGAATGGTCACGTCGAACGTGCCGCCGCCAAGGTCATAGACCGCGATCGTCTGGCTGTTCTTCTTGTCCAGACCATAGGCCAGTGCGGCGGCGGTCGGTTCGTTGATGATGCGCAGCACTTCAAGGCCCGCGATCTTGCCCGCGTCCTTGGTGGCCTGCCGCTGGGCGTCGTTGAAATAGGCGGGCACGGTGATGACGGCCTGCGTGACAGGTTCGCCCAGATACGACTCGGCGGTTTCCTTCATCTTTTGCAGGATGACGGCAGAGATCTGGCTGGGCGAATATTTCTCGCCGCGCGCCTCGACCCAAGCATCGCCATTGCCGCCGTTCACGACGGTATAGGGCAGGTTCTTCTTGTCTTTGGCGATATGCACGTCGTCCGCGCGGCGCCCGATCAGGCGCTTGACCCCGAAGATGGTGTTGGCGGCGTTGGTGACCGCCTGCCGCTTGGCCGGTTGGCCGACAAGCCGTTCATTGTCGGTGAAGGCGACGATGGACGGCGTGGTGCGCGCGCCTTCCGAGTTTTCGATGACCTTGGGCTGTGCGCCGTCCATGATGGCGACGCAGGAGTTGGTGGTGCCGAGGTCGATCCCGATGACTTTACCCATTTTGATCCCTTTCAATGCAAGGCGATGTCCCGAGGCAGCGACCCGTTGTGGCGTCCTGCCCCGATCTTGCGCGCGGCCGATCCGCGCTTCTGGCGGTATATAGGAGCCGGGTTTTGGCGTCGCAAGCGCCGGGGGCTGTGTCGCGGCGATTTCGCCGCTATTTTGTTCGCACAATCGTCGCAAAAGCCGTAACGCGCGACACCAGAACAGGAAGATGCCGATGCAGCCGATCGATGTGCGCGGGGTCAAGATATGGCCGGCGATGCTGGGTGTCGATGCACAGGCCGCGCTGGTGGTGGCGTTGCGCGATGTGGTGCGGCAGGCCCCGCTGCTCACGCCGGTAACCCCGCGCGGGCAAGAGATGAGCGTGCGGATGACCGCTGCCGGACGGCTGGGCTGGATCAGCGATCGGCAAGGCTATCGCTATGCGCCGCAGCACCCGTCTGGCGTCGACTGGCCGCCGATCCCGCAGGCGGTGCTGGACCTGTGGCGCGCTTTGGTGGGCCCTGACTTTGGCCATGGGCGGGACCCGGATTGCTGTCTGGTGAACTGGTATGGCGCCGGCGCGCGGATGGGTCTGCATCAGGATCGCGATGAAGGCGATTTTGACTGGCCGGTGCTGTCAATCTCGCTGGGAGACGAGGCGTTGTTCCGGATCGGTGGCACCGAACGCGGCGGGCGGACCGAGTCGGTCTGGCTGCGGTCAGGTGATGTTGTGCTGATGGGCGGCGCGGCGCGATTGTGTTTCCATGGCATCGACCGGGTACGGCACGGGTCGTCGCGCCTGTTGCCGCAGGGCGGGCGGATCAACCTGACCTGCCGGGTGGTGGGGCGGAAAGGTGGGTTTGCAACCCACCGCTGCCTCAATGTCGTGCGTTCCATGATGCGGATACGGCGCGGCGGGTGTAAAATTCGCCCAGCAGACCCAGCACCAGAAACACCGTGGCAAGGATTACCGCGTAACTGATCGAGGTGTAGCGCGGTTCATAGTTCAGAAACAGGAATCCGCGCGCCTGATCGATGATGTGGAACAACGGGTTCCAGTCGAACAGGTCGCGCATGTAGCCCGGCAGCGTATTGGCCAGAAACATCTTGCCCGACGCGATCATGTTGGCACGTTGATATACGCTTGACAGGATGCCGACCGCGGTCGGATGCCAGGGTTTCAGCGCCAAGAGTACCATGCCCAACGCCATGCCTTCGTACCACGCCAGCAAAAGCATGCCGAAGGCGGCGACGGGTTGCTCGATGGTGAACGGCACGATGGTGTAATAGACAAACAGGATCGCCACCATCGACAGCACCTGCACATACAGCGCGCCAAACGCCGCGGACAGGATGGCGACGACGGTGTTCATCGGCGCATGCTGCATCATCGGGCTGGCCGGGCCTTCGGCGCCGAACACGGCCCCCATGGTCTTGGCATGTGTCATGTAAATGAACACACCTGACATGATGTACAAAAGGAAATCACCGCGCACCGCGCTGCCGCGCAGGCCCAGAATGTCCAACATCACGAAAAACGCCGCCACCATGATCACGGCCTGCAAGATGTTCAGCAGGATCGACATCAACGCATTGCCATGCGTCTTGCGCACCGACCGGACCACGCCGTGATAGGTCAGGTCCAGAATCGTGATCGCCGATCCCAGCATCGAAGGTCTGGCACTGCGGGTCTGGAACATCGCGATGGCCCCCTGCTCTGGGGTGATTGTTGCACGGGGAACTTGCCGAACCCTTGACGTGACAGCATAAGAGGGCCGGGCGCAGGCGGCAACTCGCACCAACGTGACCGCCGCGACAGGATCAGGAGTGCGACATTTGGATTACGAAAAGCTTGAGACAGTGATGCGGCGACTGGCCTTGCAGGCGGGCGACGTCATCATGGATGTCTACAATTCGCCCGATTTCGAAGTGAAAGCCAAATCTGACAACAGCCCGGTCACCGAGGCCGACGAGGCGGCGGATGCCCTGATCTCGGCAGGCCTGCGCGCGGCGTTTCCCGATGTGGCGTTAGTGACCGAGGAACAGGCGGCGACGCATGGCCAGTCCGTGACGTCGTTTCTGGTGGTCGATCCGCTGGACGGCACCAAGGAATTCGTGCAGCGGCGCGGTGATTTCACCGTGAACATCGCGTGGGTACTGGACGGCAGCCCGGTGCGCGGCGTGGTCTATGCCCCGGCGCAGGGGCGGCTGTTCTACACCGACAAGGGCGGCAACGCGGTCGAGGAAACCGGGCCATTCGATCCGGACACCAAGGGCGAGGTGCGCCCGCTGCGCGTGGCCACACCTGACAATAACGCGTTGATGGTGGTCGCATCGAAATCGCACCGCGATCAGGCGACCGATGACTACATCGCGAAATACGCGGTCAAGGACATGACCAGCGCGGGATCGTCGCTGAAATTCTGCCTGGTGGCGACCGGCGAGGCGGACCTGTATCCCCGTCTGGGGCGCACGATGGAATGGGATACGGCGGCGGGTCATGCCGTGCTGGTGGGCGCGGGCGGCGACGTGGTGCGCTTCGATGACCATCAGCCGCTGCGCTATGGCAAGGACGGCTTTGCCAACCCGTTCTTCATCGCCTATGCGCCGGGGGTGGCCCTGAAAAAATGAGTTGGCAGAAATGACCGTCCTGATCGCCATTCCGGCGCGCTATGCGTCCACCCGCTATCCCGGCAAGCCGCTGGTGGGGCTGACGGGCGCGACGGGCGTGGAAAAGACCCTGATCCGGCGCAGTTGGGAGGCGGCGATGGCGGTCAAGGGGGCCGACCGCGTGGTGGTGGCCACCGATGATGCGCGCATCCGTGACCATGCGCAGGGGTTCGGCGCCGAGGTGGTGATGACCTCCGAGGCCTGCCAGAATGGCACCGAACGCTGCGCCGAGGCGGCGGCAAACCTTGGCGGCGGGTTCGAGATCGTGGTGAACCTGCAAGGCGACGCGCCGCTGACGCCGGCGTGGTTCGTCGAGGATCTGATCGCGGGTCTGCGCGCCGATCCGAAGGCAGATATCGCCACGCCGGTCTTGCGCACCGAAGGTGCTGCGCTGGCCGCGCTGCTGGAGGATCGCCGCAATGGCCGTGTCGGCGGCACAACGGCGGTGTTCGGGGTCGGGATGCGCGCGCTCTATTTCTCGAAAGAGGTCATTCCCTATACCGGGCGGGCTTATGCCGATGACGCGGCAACGCCGGTGTTTCACCATGTCGGCGTCTATGCCTATCGTCCCGCCGCCCTTGCCGCCTATCCCGGCTGGCCGATGGGGCCGCTGGAGGCGCTGGAAGGGCTGGAACAGTTGCGGTTTCTGGAAAATGGCCGGCCCGTTCTGTGCGTCGAAGTGCAGGCACAGGGCCGCCAGTTCTGGGAACTGAACAACCCCGCTGATGTGCCGCGGATTCAGGCGATGATGGCCGAGATGGGAATGGCATGACGCTGGCCCCGGCGGTGAGCGTTGTCATCGTCAGCCGGGGCCGTCCCGCCAGCCTGCAACTGGCCCTGACCGGGGCGGCGCGGCTGGTTTATCCGCGCTTCGAGATCGTGGTGGTCGCGGATGCGGCCGGGCTGGTGGCGGCCCGGGCGTTGCCGTTTTCAGACGGACTGAAATGTGTGGCGTTCGATTCCGCGAACATCTCTGCCGCGCGCAATGCCGGGATTGCGGTCGCGGCAGGTGACATCGTGGCGTTTCTGGATGATGACGCCGTGCCTGAACCCCTTTGGCTGCATCATCTGGTGCAGGGGTTTGCCTTGCCTGGCGTGGCCTGCGTGGGCGGCTATGTGCGCGGTCGCAACGGGATATCGTTTCAATGGCGCGCGCGGGCGGTGGATGCGACCGGGCAGACGCGGGACCTGCCAGTGACCGGGGATGCGCCAGTGGTGCCTGAAACCGATGCCGGTTTGGGCGCAGGATGGGCGGTCAAGACCGAAGGCACCAACATGGCCATCCGTCGGGCAATTCTGGCCGATCTTGGCGGTTTCGACCCTGCCTATCGGTTCTATCTGGATGAAACCGACCTGAACCGGCGGCTGCTGACGGCGGGCCATCGCACGGCCATCGTGCCCTTGGCCGAAGTGCACCATGGCTATGCGCCGTCCGACCTGCGGCTGCGCACCCGCGCGGTGCGCGATCTGTCACGGATCGGCGCGTCAACGGTCGTGTTCCTGCGCCGC